>JAAFIJ010000040.1 GCA_013298675.1 Rhodobacterales bacterium
TGTCAGGGTTGGCAAAGTTCACCACGATCAGGTCAATCCCCGCCTCTATCGCCCCAACCAAATGATCCGAGACTTCCGCCGCACTCATTTCAGGCTGCAGATCATAGGTGGCGACTTTGGGCGATTTTGGCATCGCGCGCGTTTCACCTTCAAAGGCGACTTCGCGTCCACCGTTCAGGAAAAAGGTGACGTGAGGGTATTTTTCCGTTTCAGCAAGGCGGAATTGGGTTCTCCCTTGCTTGGACACCCATTCGCCCAAAGTATTGACAATATTACGTTTTGGAAAAGCTGGGGCCATATAGGCGCTGTGGCCAGCAGAATACTCGACCATTCCCAACATCGCCGCCCAAACCGGACGCCCAGTGATGTCGAAATCAGCAAAGGCAGGATCGCCGATCGCGGCCAAAATTTCGCGGGCGCGGTCTGCGCGGAAATTCAGGCAAAAAACTCCATCGCCGGATACGGCACCCGCATAGCCGCCGATCACTGTCGGAGCCAAGAATTCATCTGTTTCGCCCAGCGCATAAGAGGCGCGGACCGCCACCAACGGATCAGCGGCAACCGCGCCTTTGGCGTTGATCATCGCGTCATAGGCACGGCTAACCCGTTCCCAGCGATTGTCGCGGTCCAGCGCCCAGTACCGCCCGACAACGGTTGCGACAAACGCGCCTTTGGGCAACTTGGTGACCAGTTGGTCCATAAATTCCAAGGCCGAAGACGGTGCGACGTCACGCCCATCAGTGATCGCATGCAAGGCCACAGGAATGCCCAGCGCGACCAAGGCACTGCAGGCCGCCAGCACATGTGAAATATGCCCATGTACGCCACCATCAGAGATGACGCCGATCAAATGGGCCGTGCCGCCCGTCGTCCGCAGTTTATCAGCAAAGGCCAAAAGCTCAGGGTTTTTCACGAAACTGCCATCTTCGATCGCCAGATCGATCGCGCCCAGATCCATCGCGACGACGCGTCCAGCGCCAATATTGGTGTGACCAACTTCGGAGTTGCCCATCTGCCCGGTCGGCAATCCCGCATCGGGGCCGTGCGTGACCAAGGTGGAATGCGAGCATGTCGCCCAAATACGATTGAAATTCGGAACATGGGCCTGCGCGGGCGCACTAGAGGTTGGATCTGGGTTAATCCCCCATCCATCCAGAATGCACAGAACGACGGGTTTCACAGCGTTCATCTTCGGCCCTTTCGAAATGCTGCCCTGCTTCTATCGTTGGGCCCGCGGTTCGGCAACGGCCCGCAGTGTGCCCCTTAGGCCGAAAAGCGCTTGCCACGAGGTGACGTCACGCGCGGTGATAGGGCCCACCACCCAGAATGGTCGCGGCCCGGTACAATTGTTCAGACAACATCACCCGCACCAACATATGCGGCCAGACCATTTGCCCAAAACTTAATGAGAAATCCGCACGTGCGCGCAAAGATGGATCAATGCCATCCGCCCCACCGATCACCAAGGCCAGATCCTGCCGCCCTGCATCGCGCCATTTCGCAAGCTGTTCGGCAAACTCGGGCGAGGACATCACCCGCCCACGCTCGTCCAAGGTGGCAATCAATGCGCCTGTCGGAATGGCGCGCACCAGCAAGTCCGCTTCTGCGCCCATTCCAAGGTTCTTTTTGTCTTCAACTTCAAGTTCAGCGACCGGGCCCAACCCCAGTGCCCGGCCCGTTCGGTCAAACCGTTGATAGTAGTCGTCCACCAAGCTGCGTTCCGGTCCCGACCGTAGGCGTCCCACGGCACAGACATGGACGCGCAATGCCCTCAGGCCCCGCGATGCGCGCTTCCGGGAAGCCACATCTTTTCAAGCTGATAGAACTCACGCACTTCGGGACGGAAAACGTGCACGATCACGTCGCCTGCGTCGATCAGCACCCAGTCACCGGTTTCTTTGCCTTCCATGCGGGCGGTCAGGTGAAACGCTTGTTTCAACCGATCAGCCAGCTTTTCAGAAATCGCAGCAACTTGGCGGCTAGAGCGGCCCGAGCAGATGACCATATAATCGGCCACGTCAGAACGGCCGCGCAGGTCGATTTGCACAACCTCTTCGGCTTTGTCATCCTCAACCGAGGCCATGACAGCGGAGAGAAGTTCATCAGCGGTATAGGTGGCGACTGCAGGTGCACCAAGGCGCTCTGCCCGCGGCCCGACTGGCAAACCAGTCGTAGGATCAAATTGAGACAGGACCAAGTCCTCCTTAGGGCGTGCCTGTCTGTCCCCGGCACCGGGCGCACCTGTCACAGTAACATCGCGATTCGATATTCTCAACGGCAGCGAAACCGCGCGAGTACAGGGAAGCGCGTAAAGATGCAAGCTATGCCGTCAACGCATGCCGCAGTTGCAACATCAGACCTAACGAATTTCTCCGCGACGCAGCATATTCAGCTCTGTGAAATGTAAAGGACGAAACCATGAATATCCTTCGGGCCCTGTTCACCCAGTATTCGCGTAGCGACCGTGAGCGGGCGTATTTGAACCAAGCGGTCAGCATCTATGATCTTGAACGTCGGGAACGTGAAGTTGCGTTTGGCAAGTTTGCCGAGTGCTAACCGGAGCGGGTCAATCCTGACCCTGTTTTGCACGAAACAGCCCCGAAAAGGGCTTTGACGCGCTGTATTGACCCGAACCGTGCGCAGCACATTGCGGGCTAATTGATGCCGTTACCTCGTTGCTTGCCTGCAAATAGAAAAACGCATATGTTCCTGTCATGATCCGCTTTTTCGACATCGCTGACCATGACCGTATGCCGTGGCGCTTTACTGCGCTTGATCGGTCAGTTTTGGCACGACTTCGCTAAGGCACGCGCCATAGATCGCGCACCCTACTGATGTAGCCCAATCATTCACAGCCAACTTCTAAGGAATGAGCCATGACCGCTCGTACACTTTACGATAAAATCTGGGACGACCATGTTGTCCATCAGGCCGAAGACGGCACCTGCCTGTTGTACATCGACCGCCATTTGGTTCACGAAGTGACCAGCCCGCAAGCGTTTGAAGGTCTGCGCATGACGAACCGCAAGGTCCGCGCGCCAGAAAAGACCATCGCTGTGCCAGATCATAACGTGCCCACCACGCTGGACCGCGCGAATGCGGCCACGATGACGGAAGACAGCCGGATTCAAGTGTCGGCACTGGACACCAATGCCAAGGAATTCGGCATTCACTATTATCCTGTGTCCGATGTCCGCCAAGGCATCGTGCATATCGTTGGCCCAGAACAGGGTTGGACCCTGCCCGGCATGACCGTTGTTTGCGGCGACAGCCACACGGCCACCCATGGCGCGTTTGGATCATTGGCGCACGGCATCGGCACGTCCGAAGTTGAACATGTTCTGGCGACCCAGACCTTGATTCAGCGGAAAGCCAAGAACTTTAAGGTCGAGATCACCGGATCGTTGCGGCCCGGCGTAACCGCCAAGGACATCACCCTTTCGGTGATCGGTGCCACGGGCACTGCTGGCGGCACCGGCTATGTGATCGAGTATTGCGGTCAAGCCATTCGCGAATTGTCGATGGAAGGCCGCATGACCGTCTGCAATATGGCGATTGAGGGCGGCGCGCGTGCTGGCCTGATCGCCCCAGACGAGAAAACCTATGCCTATTGCATGGGCCGCCCGCACGCCCCCAAAGGCGCCGCATGGGAGGCCGCCGTCGCCTATTGGAAAACACTTTATTCCGATGACTCCGCGCACTGGGACAAGGTTATTACCCTGAAGGGTGAGGATATCGCACCGGTTGTGACATGGGGCACCAGCCCGGAAGACGTGCTGCCGATCACCGGTGTTGTGCCGTCTCCGACCGATTTCACCGGTGGTAAGGTTGAGGCCGTTCAGCGCAGCCTTGACTATATGGGCCTGACCCCCGGCATGAAACTGGCAGACATTCAGATCGACACTGTGTTCATCGGGTCCTGCACCAATGGCCGCATCGAAGACCTGCGCGCTGCCGCAGCGATTCTGAAGGGCAAGAAAAAGAAAGACGGTCTGCGGGCCATGGTCGTTCCGGGTTCGGGACTTGTGCGCGCGCAAGCCGAAGAGGAAGGTCTGGCGCAAATCTTTATCGACGCGGGCTTTGAATGGCGGCTTGCAGGATGCTCTATGTGCCTTGCGATGAACCCTGATCAGTTGCAACCGGGTGAACGCTGTGCCGCCACCTCTAACCGCAACTTTGAAGGCCGTCAGGGCCGCGGCGGACGCACGCACCTTGTTTCGCCCGGCATGGCTGCCGCCGCTGCAATCACCGGTCACCTGACCGATGTGCGCGAGATGATGTAACCAATTGCGGCAACCTTGGATTGGGGTGCCGCAACCATTCCTACGCAAGCGGCCCTTTGACAGAACAGGATCAGTCCCTTGACGGACAGCCCCCGCCCAAAAGTCTTGGTCATCGCCGAGGCCGCCAATCCAAGCTGGACCTCGGTTCCGCTTGTCGGTTGGTCAATGGCCGAAGCGTTGCGCGAGGTGGCCGATGTGCATCTGGTCACCCAGATCCGCAACCGTGAGGCTATTTTGGCAATGGGCTGGGTCGAGGGTCGCGATTTCACCGCGATTGATTCCGAGGCTTTGATGCGGCCCTTGTGGAAAATCGCCAGCGTCTTGCGGATGGGCGAAGGTCGGGGCTGGACCACACTTTCAGCGATTGCTTCGGCAAGTTACCCTTATTTTGAACGATTGGTCTGGCGGCGTTTTGGTGCGGCGATCCGTGCCGGCGACTACGACATCGTGCACCGCATCACTCCGCTGACACCAACGGCCACCGGTTGTCTGGCCAAGAAATGCAAAGGCGTGGGCGTGCCCTTTGTGCTTGGTCCACTCAATGGTGGTGTACCTTGGCCAAAAGGCTTTGATGCCGACCGTCGCCGCGAAAAGGAATGGCTTTCCTATATTCGGGGCGTTTACAAATTGCTGCCGGGTCGGCGCAGGATGTTGGCCGACAGCGCTGCAATCCTGATCGCATCGGCCCATACAATGACCGAAGTCCCCGAAACGGACCGCGCCCGCACGGTCTATATTCCCGAAAACGCGATTGACCCGCTGCGGTTTGGCCTGACCGCAACGCAAGAACTGACCCTACCGCTGCGCGCGGTTTTCGTCGGCCGTTTGGTCCCCTATAAGGGCCCTGAAATGCTGATCGAAGCAGCGCGTCCGCTGCTCGAATCCGGGCAACTGCTGCTCGATATCATTGGCGCCGGCCCCTTGGACGAGGCTTTGCGAGAACAGGCCACGGGGTTGGCGGGCATTACTTTTCATGGCTGGCTGGATCATAAAACCCTGCAAATCACGCTTGTCCGCGCCAATCTTTTGACCTTCCCCTCGATCCGAGAATTCGGTGGTGGTGTGGTCCTTGAAGCGATGGCCCTTGGCGTCGTTCCCGTGGTTTGCGACTACGCAGGCCCCGCAGAGTTGGTAACGCCAGACACCGGCTTTGCTTTGCCAATGGGCAGCCGCGCTGACATCATCACCCGCCTGCGTGCGCGTCTAACCGCGCTGTGCGCCGACCCATCTGCCCTGCCCGCCATGTCCGCAGCCGCGCAATCTCGGATCCGCGCGGATTTCACATGGGCGCAAAAGGCAGCACAGATTTCTCAAGTTTACGACTGGGTCTTGGGACGCGAAACGATGCGCCCTGACCCGTTTCACCGCAACCCAAACTGACGTGCCCATCCGGGTACACGTGAAAGGCAGACCATGGAAAAGTTTAGCAAATTAACCGGCATCGCGGCTCCGATGCAGTTGGTCAATATTGACACCGATATGATCATCCCTAAGCAGTTTTTGAAGACCATTGCGCGCACGGGCCTTGGCAAAAACCTGTTTGACGAAATGCGCTATAACCTTGATGGCACAGAGATCGCAGATTTCGTGCTGAACCAGCCGGCATATCGCCACGCTGAAATCATCATTGCAGGTGACAACTTTGGTTGTGGTTCGTCGCGCGAACATGCGCCCTGGGCCTTGTTGGATTTTGGCATCCGCTGCGTCATCTCCACCTCTTTTGCCGACATCTTTTACAACAACTGCTTCAAGAACGGCATTCTGCCGATCGTGATGCCGCAAGAGGTTGTCGATGTTTTGATGGCTGATGCGAAAAAGGGTGCAAATGCGCGTCAGACAATTGACCTTGAGGCGCAGACCATCACCACGTCTGACGGGAAAGTGTTTGAGTTCGACGTCGACGCACACCGCAAGCACTGTCTGATCAATGGTTTAGACGATATCGGCCTGACTCTTGAAAAAGGCAGCGCAATTGACAGCTTTGAGAAAAAGACAGCGGCCCTCCGCCCTTGGGCCTGACCGGGGGCTGAACCACTAGATATAGGGCCGCCTCTCAGGGCGGCCTTTTTCATTCCTTGGGAATGATTCAATCTTGCAACACCTTGACCGCGAAAACGCCTTATTTTCAGCATTCCATCTGTTGACCAGTTGCGAGATTCGCTGAAAGAAGGCAAAAATTGGGCAAGATTGAGGCAGTGCGCCACATTTGGCGCAATCGCTACGGAATAAGGGCCCGGCATCGTACTGGGTCCAGCCGATTTGAGGGTGGCAGCACGATGTTATCGCAGCTTTCAGGCGCGGTTCTTCGCATGATCCTGGTCATGGTTCTGGTGGCACTGCCGGCAGTGTTCCTGGTTGACGTCGGGCCTGACACCAAACAGATGGTCGCCCTTATCGCGCTGTTCGCAGGCTCTCTGACCTTTATCGAATACAACGCTAAGTACCCTAGTTTGATTGAGTTTCGCGATGCGGCCCCCTTTAACCGCGTGCGGTTCGGGATGCTCTTTGCCATCGTTTTCTGCCTTTCGACCATTGAAAGCGGACGGGTAAACCCCACGACCTTGTCCCGATTTATTGAGGCAGTTGGTACTTTGGTCGGCCTTGCGCTGGACTTTTCGTTCAGTCCGGTCCGCCTTGCGACGTTGATGGTGGGGCCGGACGCCAGTTTAGAACTGATCCACGCCATCCGCACCGCAGCAGGGATGGCCTTTGTCGTTTCGTTTTTCTCTCTTGTCGCCTTTATGTTGATTGTCAGAACGGGTCGTTGGCCAATGCGTGGCAAACCGTTCAATGTATGGGTCAACCTGCCCACGTTTGATCCGGCACATGGTACAGATGTGGTCACACGTTTGACGCGCGACGCCAATATTAACTTTGCATTAGCATTTTTGCTGCCATTCTTGATCCCATTGGCGGTGACGCTTGCGGCCCCGGGGTTTGAACCCCTTGCAATGCGGTCGCCGCAGACCTTGGTTTGGATCATGACAGCATGGGCTTTTCTTCCTGCAAGCCTCTTTATGCGTGGCATCGCAATGGGACGCGTCGCAGAAATGATCCGCGAAAAACGCGAAGCCAATGTATTGGCAGATTCTATGCGGCGGTATGCGCCTGCCTGATCACGTTTTTGGCGGCGCTTGGGCCTGCCGGGGCTGAGACGCTGCGCATTGCAACCTATAACGGCGAGATGACCGCCAAAGGTCCGGGCCTAATTCTGGCCGCGTTGACCATGGGCGATGACCCAAAGCTGTTGGCGGTCATGCAGGCGATTGTCCGTTTGAACGCCGATATCCTTGTTCTGACTGGGATCGACTATGACCTGAGCGGCAAAACCCTGCGTGCTTTGGCCGATCAACTGGGCCAGCAAGGGCTGGTCTATCCGTTTCAAATGGCGCTGCGGCCTAACAGTGGCATCGCCACAGGGCTCGATCTTGATAATAACGGCCGCTTTGGAGAACCGCGTGACGCCCAAGGCTATGGTCAGTTTGCCGGTCAGGCTGGCATCGCGGTCTTGTCTCGCCACCCGATAGATACCGCAAATGCCGTCAACTATTCCGAATTTCTGTGGAGGGATCTGCCAGGAAATCTGATGCCGCAAGACACCAGTCCGCAAATTGCCGCGGTCCAACGGCTTAGTTCTGGCGGGCATTGGTCGGTTCCGGTCATTCTGGACAATGGCCAACCGCTTTCGCTGCTGGTTTTTTACGCAACTCCCCCAGTTTTTGATGGAGCCGAGGATCGCAACGGCCGACGCAATCATGATGAGGCTGCGTTTTGGCTGCGCCTGCTGGCCGGCGAATTGCCCTTTGCACCGCCGTCACCGCCCTTTGTCGTGATGGGCCAATCAAACCTGGACCCCACCGACGGTGAAGGACTGCCAGATGCCCTGGATGCACTTCTGGCGCATCCGGCGCTGCAAGACCCGCGGCCAATGGGAAATCATGACCGTAGCGATCCCGGTCATTCCGGCGATCCATTGCTTGACACCGCACTGTACTTTCCTGGCCCGGGGGGCCTTAGGGTAGAGGTGATCTTGCCCTCAGCCGAACTGCAAGTCATCGGCTCTGGCGTGCTTTGGCCTGCCGGATCAGATCCTTTCGCCGCAACGCTCGCTCTCGCCTCTCGACACCGTCCGGTCTGGGTGGATGTCACTCAGCCATAAAGTGGTTTGTCGTCATCATCGGCCTTGGCGTTGCGCAAAGCTTTAGACAAATGAACCGCAGTCAGACCCCTAGGCACCAGCGCAAAATAGCTTTTTGAGCGTGGAGGCGGTTTTCGCTTTCGTCAAAAATTACCGATTGCGGGCCATCCATGACCTCACTCGTCGCCTCTTCGTTACGATGGGCGGGCAAACAGTGCATGAACAGGGCGTCAGGTTTGCCTTGTGCCATCATTGCAGCATTCACCTGATAACCGCGCAACTGATTATGCCTGCGTTCGCGTGCGGATTCCGGGTCATGCATTGAAACCCAAGTGTCGGTGACAATCGCATCGGCCCCGACCGCTGCGGCCATCGGATCGCGCGAGATCACCACGTTGGACCCTTTGGCACGCGCAAATTTTACCGCCGCCGGATTTGGATCAAGAGTTTCCGGCCCAGTGAATGTCAAGTCAAACCCAAACTGCCCCGCCGCATGAAGCCATGAAGTGCACACGTTGTTACCGTCGCCGGACCACACAAACTTGCGCCCCGCGACATCGCCGCGGTGCTGTTCATAGGTCAGGATATCAGCCATGATCTGGCAAGGGTGCGAATTGTCGGTCAACCCGTTGATCACTGGAACCGTGGCATGTTCAGCCATCTCATGCAGCGTCGCCTCTTCAAAAGTACGCAGCATGATCAGGTCGACATAGCGCGACAAAACCCGTGCCGTATCGGCGATGGATTCGCCGTGCCCCAACTGCATTTCCTTACCTGACAGGACCATCGTTTGCCCGCCCATCTGGCGCACGCCCACATCAAACGACACACGCGTCCGGGTTGACGGCTTTTCAAAGATCAGCGCTACCATGCGCCCCGCCAGCGGTTGCGCATCATCGAAGGCACCCTTGGGGCGGCCGTTGCGCGCGGATTTCATCGCATGTGCCGAATTCATCATCGCCCGAAGTTGGGTCGCGTCGGTGGTGTGGATATCTAGAAAATGGTTCATCGCTTTGTTCTTTCTCGTGATTTTTGCCGGAGAACTGGCCAAAAATCACTGCTTCATTTACTTATTCGCACAAGAGTAGACGAATGTGCAAACCGTGCAGAGCGTTTGATCACCGTTTCATTCGTCGGTGACTGCGCTGCGCCTTTTCCAACACTGCGAGCATCTTAACCTTTCAGCGCGACTGCGGCGCGGTCAAGGCGTGCAAGTGCTTCGGTGATGTCTTCTTGTGGAATATTCAAAGCTGGCAGCAAACGTAGCACATTGTCCGCCGCAGGAACGGTCAACAGGTTTTGACCGTAGGCCGCTTTCACCACATCAGTATTCGCCGCCTTGCATTTCAGCCCCAGCATCAAACCCGTGCCGCGAACCGCTTCAAACACCGTTGGGTGCGATGCGACCAATCCTTCCAACCCCTGACGAAACTGCGCGGCCTTGCGTGACACTTCGGCCAGAAACGCATCGTCGGCCACAATCTCCATCACTTTGGCCCCAACGACGCAGGCCAAAGGATTGCCGCCATAGGTCGACCCATGCGTGCCCGCGATCATGCCAGAGGCGGCGTCTTCGGTGGCAAGGACCGCACCCAAGGGAAAGCCCCCACCGATGCCCTTGGCCACCATCATGATATCAGGGCTGACGCCGGCCCATTCATGCGCGAATAGCTTACCCGTCCGGCCCATGCCGCACTGAACCTCGTCAAAGATCAACAACGTCCCAGTGCTGTCGCACAGATCGCGCAAGCCCTTTAGACAGGCGTCAGGCAACGTGCGCACGCCTCCTTCGCCCTGAATGGGTTCAATGATCACAGCGCAGGTCTGATCGGTGATGGCAGCCTGCAATGCGGTATGATCACCAAAGGGCAACTGACGAAAACCCGGCATCAACGGGCCAAAACCCTTGACCATCTTTTCCGACCCTGCGGCCGCAATCGCGCCGGTAGACCGGCCATGGAACGCCCCATCAAAGGCGATGATCTCTGTCCGGTGGGCGGCGCCCA
Source organism: Rhodobacterales bacterium (assembly GCA_013298675.1). Classification (GTDB taxonomy): domain Bacteria; phylum Pseudomonadota; class Alphaproteobacteria; order Rhodobacterales; family Rhodobacteraceae; genus JAAFU01. The sequence goes on from JAAFIJ010000040.1 coordinate 10,428, forward strand.
TTTCATAATGGTACTTCCGCGCCATTTTGATCGCGAGTTCTGCCGCTTCGGTCCCTGAGTTGGTGAAAAACACCGTGTCGGCAAAGGTCTTGGAGACCAGCGCCTCGGCCAACCGCTCTTGCTCTGGAATGCGGTAAAGGTTTGACACATGCCACAGCTTGGCTGCCTGTTCGGTCAGGGCGGCTGTCAGCGCGGAGTTGGCATGACCTAACACATTTACCGCGATCCCTGCCCCCAGATCAAGGTATCGCTGGCCGTCTTGGGCGGTCAACCAAGAGCCTTCGCCCGAGACAAATGCCAATGGGGCACGGTTATAGGTCGGCAGAACGGCAGAAATCATTAGACAAATCCTTATAGGAAGGCCAAGAAGTGCCAAGGCTTTGGCAAAAGGTCAATGCGGGAAGGCGGATGTGGCGTAAAGCCACGGTTGATCGGGCGCGGACGCAGCTTAGCGTCGGCGTCGGGGCGATTGGAAAGGGGTGCCATGCGTGATCATGCCCTCCCTTTAAGATAAACAACCACCTCAGCGCAAGCGATTTATCCGGCGCATATATCGGCCAGCATCTGGATTATCGGGGGGTAATAGGCGCTGAAATAACCATTCTCGGTGTCCAGCACCGAAAGAAAAACCGCCACCCGGCCTGTTGTCATATCAGCCAGCATGTATTGGCCACCATAGCCGCCATGACCCAGCCAGCGACCATTGGTGTTCATCTGGTTAGAATAGCGCAGATGACCGCGTGGGGCAGGCATCGGGACACCACGGGACAAGGTTTCAGTCAGGAAATCTGATGAACCGAATGACCCGGTGGCGCCGCGCCCTGCCCGCGCGATCAGCAGGGCATGGCGGGCCAGATCGCGCGCTGTCAGACAAATACCACCGTTCATCAGAGGAAAGCCGTTACGATCGCCGGCCGCGTGTACCGCACCTTCAACGCCGACCGCATCAGCAAAATCGGCCATCCAAGCGGCCATTGGGCGACCAGACGCTTTCTCGGCCACAGCAGCCAGCACATCGGTATTGGCGCTGCGATACATGCAATGGCCGGTTGGGTTAAGGGTATCACCCGCGCCGGGGGCAAGGCCGATGCCTGCAAGAAACGCCTTGCAATCAGTCTCTGGCCCATTGGGCAGCCGCATTCCGGTTGCAGCCTCATGCTGGAACACCGCGGCATTGGGGTTATGGTAGTCCTCGTCGTAGTCATTCAGCACATTCATATCGAGGATATCTTGCAAGCGGGCTTGGTCATATCCGCGCCCAAGCCATGGCAATATCTCTGCCGCTGACTGGTCCAGCCGCAGTCGGCCTTCGTCACGCAACTGGCCGATGACAAGGTTCATCACTGTTTTTGATATCGACATGATCGAATGCGGCTGATCAGGGCCGAAATCCGCAGCGTAGCGTTCAAAAAGGATGCGGTTGCCTTCGGCCACCACCATCGCGGAAAACCAAGGATTGTTGCAGGCCCGCGCAACATCCTCACGCCCGGCAATTGCTTCATCCGTGGCGCGTCGCAGTTCCCAGACTGCGCTCGCCCTGAACGACTGCACATACCGCGACAGCCTGTGCAGATTGTGAAAGCCATCGCGGCGAAAAGGGGCAGAGTTCCAGCGTGGCCGGGCATCAGAGCCCACGTTCAAATCAGGGTTGGGATATGTCGCCATCGTGTCCACCGTTGCTTTTTCCCCATCAAGCACAGCCTTGCAGGTTCAAGCAACGGCTTTGCGAAAATGCGCGGCCCAGTCAGGGGCCCAGTCAGCGGGCCAGTTGCCGCGCCAGATGGGTCTGCCGTTCGATCACGCGCGGCAGGTCAATCGTCGCGATCTGGCCAGATTGCACCACATGGCGACCTTCGACGAACAAATCACGCACCTTTGTTGGGCCGCACAGGACGAGACTTGCAACCGGATCCCAAGAGCCTGCCGCCTCTATCCCCGAAACATCCCAAATGGCGATATCCGCGCGCATTCCGGGTGCGATGGCGCCGCAATCATCGCGCCTCAACACCTGCGCGCCGCCAAGTGTGGCTATTTCCAGCGCCTCACGCGCGCTCATCGCGTCGGCACCGCGCGAGACACGTTGCAGCAACAGCGACTGGCGCGCCTCAAGGATCAGGTTTCCGGCATCATTGCTGGCAGACCCGTCGACCCCTAGACCGACTTTCACGCCCGCATCCCGCATGGCGCGCACGGGCGCAATGCCCGACCCCAATCGGCAGTTTGAACACGGGCAATGCGCCACGCCAGTGCCAGAACGCGCGAACAGATTGATTTCACCTGCATCGAGCTTAACGCAATGCGCGTGCCAGACATCGGGGCCAGTCCAGCCGAGATCTTCGGCATATTGGCCGGGACGGCAGCCAAATTTCGCCAAGGAATAGGCGATATCCTCGTCATTTTCCGCCAGATGGGTGTGCAGCATGACCCCCTTATCCCGCGCAAGGATCGCCGCGTCGCGCATCAGGTCACGTGACACAGAGAAAGGAGAGCACGGAGCCAAACCGACCCGTACCATCGAACCGGGGCGCGGGTCATGGTGGGCGTCAACGACGCGGATCATGTCGTCTAGAATAGCTGCTTCGCGCTCCACCAAGGCGTCCGGTGGCAGGCCGCCCGCACTTTCACCAATGCTCATCGCGCCGCGTGTCGGATGAAAGCGCAGGCCTAGCTCTTGCGCCGCCGCAATCGTATCGTCCAGCCGCGATCCGTTGGGAAACAGATACAAATGGTCCGACGTCAGCGTGCAACCCGATAACGCCAGTTCGGCAAGGCCAATTTGCGCCGACACAAACATCTCTTCCGGGCCAAAACCTGACCAGATTGGATAAAGCGTTTTCAGCCAACCAAACAACAAGGCATCTTGCCCCCCTGGTACAGCGCGCGTCAACGTTTGATAAAGGTGGTGGTGGGTGTTGACCAAACCGGGTGTCACAACGCACCCTTTGGCGTGTACCACCTGACCCGTTGTTGCCAAGCCTTGCCCGACGGCTACA
>JAAFIJ010000041.1 GCA_013298675.1 Rhodobacterales bacterium
CGGGGCATAAAGATCGGCAAGCGGAAAGAGCGCGGCGTCCGGGTCATCTGGCAGGTCAGGGCAGGCGATGCCCAATTCGGAAGTCAAATGCTGTAGCCCAGCGGTCAAACGCGTCTCACGGATCACCATGTCAGGGGCCTGAACTTGGGAAAAGCCCTGCAAAATGGCGCTTTGGGTCGCAAATTGCACTGGCAACTTTAACTCGGTGCGCCCCGCCAGAATATGCTTGGTCAGTTCCAGAAAAACCACCAGACCGGCGCGATACTCCTCTGCGTTGTCAAAAACCTGCCCTTTGGGCGGCAAAGCAAATTTGTGCACCCGCTTTAGATAGGGCCGCAACTCTGGCATCCACTCCTTGCGCAGAAAATCATCATAGGCGGCATGGGCGCGGGCAAGTGGATGCCTGATCACGGTAAATCCACGCTGCTGACCGGCCTTGGCGTCTTTCCACTGCCGCAGCGATTTGCGATCAAAGCCGGGGACGAGGGGCCCAAACCCACGCAGCCATTTCTTGATCGCCTGCTCTGGCCCCGATTTGATCGGCATAAACAACAACGGCGCGCCAGTGCTGGCAACATACTGTGGCACTGCTGCCTGCCGGCGCGGTTCAAAGTTTGGCGTATGGTCGATGTCGAACCAATCAATGCTGGCCAAACCCGCAGCCATTTCGTCAGGATTGGCAACTTTATCGACCAACGCCTCGGGGTTTTGCTTTTTGAAACGATAGTTCAGCGTATCAAGGCGCGTCGTCAGGCCGAGAAATTTGGCCAAACCGTTCAACACATCAAGGTCGAGGATATCTTGGTAATCAATGTAAAACGCGGTTTGACCGCTGACCTGCAACCGGTTCAGCAAGGTCATCTGAAACCGCTGCAATTTGTCGATGCGGCCGCGAAACTCTGTCACGTCAAACTGCGGATGAACCGTCTTTAGATGCTTGGTATTGGCCAACCACCACTGGTCGCTTTCGCGCGCGATTTTCCAACTGATGTAGCTTTCCAGATGGTTGCGCGTCAGGATGATCTTGGCGCAGCCCGGATCGTTCACCACCAGATCAAACACCCGTGGGTCGTGATCGTGAAAATAGCGAAAGCCAGAAAGACCCGGCGTTTGCACGCGCATTGCGTGGATCAATCTTGCCGGGTCCGCATCGCGTTCAGTGATGTTGATGCCCAGCAGGTCCTGTTTGCCTTCGCCGCCGATAAAGTAGGGATTGAACGCCTCACCATAGCAATGAATCCCGTCAATTGCGTTCAGGTTCGCCTCAAGAAAGTTGGACCCCGTGCGCATTTCGGCAAAGACCACAAAACTGTGAAACGGCAAAGCGGTCATGGATTACTTCACTAAATACGGGCGGCCGCGCCGTGGTGAATTTGCCCTGATCTGATCATTGGCCGGAAAGTCGCCCATCAACACCGGCTGCATACCCTGATTGCGCAGGTTTTGCAGGAACTGACCAAAGCCCGTTAGATCCGCCAAAAGCGGCGCTTCTGACAAGCGACGCAGGGCGCGCGGGCTGATTTCATCAACGATGGTTTGCAGCGGCTCCATCGGGTTTTCAATGAATTCGGCCAAGGTCCAACTGCGCACCCGCGCCTTGACCCATGACGACCGCAGCAGGGTCAAAAACTCTGTCTCAATCTTTTGCAACCGGGCCGCTTCTTTGCGGATATCGGACATGTTTGCGTTGGAATGAAACAGTGGAATTGCCCAAGCCCCTGAAACGACCGATATATTCGCATTTGGATCCAATGCCATGAATTCCGTCAGGGCTTGGCTGTCATTCGGTCCGAACTGAAAACACTGACGTTCGCCACGGGTGTTCCAGACCAAATTCGACAAAAAGCTTTTCGGATTATAGTCGCGCACGGCGGCGCTGTCGGAAAGACCGCCGTTATAAACCGTCTCGTCGCCCGCGAAATGGACACGGTCTTTGGCAAAGAGGTGTCCATGAACCCGCGTGCCCGTCGCCTTGCCCAACCAGGTTTCAAAGCCGTCAAACAGTTCGGCAAAGCCTTCAAACACCATATAGGGGGCCGAGGTGCGGCCGTTTTCCCAGTTTTCATTGGGATAGCGGCTTTGCATGTAAAGACCGGGGCGGCCCTTGGTCCGCCGCTCCACCGCTTTGCTGAACAGTCGGTCAATTTTGCCAGCGTTCGGCTCTGCCGTCGCTTGGGCGGCGGCGTCATCAGTCAAAAATGTTTGGTATAGCTTATCTGCCTGCGGCCAGATTTTGCGCGCGACAAAACAATCCGATTTGCGCAAAAGCTGCAGGTGGTCATCATAAAAGATATGCGGCTTGCCCTGAAAATCGAACTTGGCCAGTGTCAAAGACCGGCTTTCCACATTGGTCGACACCTGCCGCACCATGGTTTGGAAATAGCTTTCATCCGGGATCCAGACCCGGCGGAAGTATTGATCAATCTCTGCACGGTCCGGCGCCTCTAGGATCGCAGAGAGGGTTTGGCGGGTCAAACACCACCACTGGCTGCCCAAGTGTGGCACGATCCCGCTGGGCACCCGGCGCTTAAAGCCCAAACGGCGCTGAATGCGCACATAGCCGTCAAACAGCACCCGGTTCTTGCGCCATGAAAAAGGGAACCGCAGCGTAAAACGTTCAAGATCAAGGCCGCCGATGGTCCACCCCACGTCTTCGGTGGTGACGCTTTCGATAAAGTCGGTGCGCGGTCTGTCGTTCAAATAGGTCAGCATTTCGGACACGGGGCGTAAAGGCAGACATGACCCCGAAACCAGCGCCACATGCCGAACCTGTGGAAAGGTCTTCAGCATCAGGGTTGCTGCGTCTTGGGTGGCTGCGACGATGCCCCAAGTACCCCACTCGCAAGCATGCCGGCCCGAGAACCGGATATTGTCAACATCAGCCAGCTTTTTCACCAGCTGATCATAGGCCGCGCGGCCAACGCGGCGGTCAACGTGGATCACCACTGGGCAGCCACGTACCGCCCAATGGCGCGCAACCTGGGCCGCACGGTCCAACGCGTTGTGACACAGCATGACAAAGCCAAGGCTCATGCCCAGTTGCCTTTCGACATCAGACCCAAAATCTCTAACTGGCGCCAGTTAATATACTTCTCACTCCACTTGCACCAAAGATCCGGCTCTTTGCTGATCACAGCTTTGTAGGCGCGGTATTCGTGGCTGTTGGCATAGTGCTGAAGGCGTTCCAACTCTTCATCCGCTTTGACGCCAAAGGTATCAAGGAACTTGGCATGCAGCAGGCACCCAGACGCCTTTTCACCGCCCCATTCATCGTAAACGAGGTTCAACCCGCGCGGCAAAATCATATGGGTCGAACTGACATAGGCATAGTCGCGGTGCCACTTGACCAAGGGAATCTTGTTCAGCGCGGGTGATCGTTCGGGCAGATCGGTAAAGAACATCCGAGAGCGTGGGCCACCTTGAATCCACAGATTGCCATATCGCCGATTGCGCGAGATCATGTAATTGCCGCTGTCGAAGTACTGCGCAATTTCCAGCGGGTCCTGACCTTCGCGGTAGGGTTTGGCATCAAACGGGCCCTTGGGATACATATCCAAAAGCATCGCCGAAAAGCTTTTGATAGAGCTTGCATCCAGCCAGTCCGTCAGCGCACGCAGGGGCCGGGTATCCGAGAATGGATAGACGAAAAACTCATCCGGGTCGACGGTCAGGCACCAATGGTCGTGGCCGTACTTGCGTAGCAACCAGTTCATCCAATCGACGCCAAAGCGCGACCGCTTGTAGCTGTGCTTGGTGGTCCAAAGCGACACGTCGGGTTGGGCAGACAGATATTCACGCGACTGATCGTCGCTGTCATTGTCGACGATGATAAAGTGATTGACGCCCAAATCGCGGTAGTAGCGCAGGAAATACGGCAGTCTGACCTTTTCGTTGCGCAATGTGGAATACAGCAAAAGGCTGTCAGGTTTGATCAGGTTGGTTCTGTCAATAACCGCGCGCAGCTCTCGCCGTTTGCGAAAGGCCCTGATGCGCCAGCGCTTGCGCGCGAGGCGAAGCATGTATCGTGACAGTATCCCCAATTCCGTATGTCCGATTCTCTGGTGTTGTTGGGTTCCTCAGGATGATCAAATCTCCCTCAAAACCTTTAAGAAGTGATTTTCCCAAGTTGGCGGATCAAACCGCTTTGATTGACTTCTCCGAGCGTCTCCGCTCAACAGAATGATTGTTTCCACCCATGAATAACTATCTGTTGGGCTTAGGTAAACTGGGAAGTCTGCCATGACTTCGCGAATTACAGCTAAATCGGCACAAATAACGGGTGTTCCTAGCGATGCGGCCTCTATTGGGGGTAGGCCGTAGCCTTCGGCGAAACTGGGAAACAGCAAGGCCCGCGCGCCTTGCACCAATGCCAGCACGGCCGCGTCGGGCAGGTTTGGCAAAATCTTGATCGGGCTTTCTGGCGGCAGGGCATCAAGTTGTGTCAAAACGGCGGCGTTGTTCCAGCCGCGTTTTCCGACAATGTAAAGGTCTGGCACGGGGGCTGTGCGTGTGGCGAGGTCCGCCCAGACTTGCAGCAACAGGGCGTGATTTTTGCGCGGCTCTATGGTTCCAACAACCACAAAATAGGGTTCTTTCGGCGCAAACCCCGCAGGCAACAGGCGCGCATCGACGTCTGGCAGCACCACGCCCAAACCATTGGTCACCCCCGGCGGTACCCGGCCAAGCCTTGAAAAATGCGCCTCGGTTTTTGTGCGTGCATCTTCGGTCAGGTGCAAAACCAGATCGGCATGCTTGGCCACGTTTGCTAGTTTGCGTTCAAAGGGTTCGATCGTATCTGCCCTGCAGTATTCAGGATGATCCAGCGGGATGGTGTCATGGATCATCACCACGATTTTCGATCGGCCCAGCGCGCGGACGGCGCAAAGCACCCGGTTGGTCAGGTTTGTATGGCCCACGTTGATATAGATCGTCCGAACTGGCAGCTTTTTGCGCAGCATCCGCGCCAACAGGACGCGCGGGGCACGCGCCACCGCAAGGGTCCGTACAAACGACAACGCGCGCGCCCTGTCGGGGGATCCGCGCGCGATGATACGAGATAAAATTGTGGCTTTGGGCAACGCACCCTGGTTGATTTGATCAGCCAGGCGCAATGCCCCGGCCCGGTCCAGCAACAGATAACCAAGCCCTGTGCGCACTAAGCCAAAAAAGTCACCCGGTTCGCCAGCCAATCTTTGCAGATAGGCCAGCTCAGCCCGGTCAATTCCCGTCAGCGGCCCTTGTCCAAGCCGCGACACAAGCCGCGACAGGTCCAAAAGCCGCGCCTGGGGCATGGGTTATTGCGCGGCCTTCTGCATTGAAATCAAATCGTGCAAAAATCCATTAAGCTCTTCACGCAGATCGGGGCGCGCAAGGCCGAACGCAACTGTCGCTTGCAAGAAGCCCGCCTTGGAACCGCAATCATAGCGCTGGCCACGGAAACGGTAGCCATAGACGTTGCCTTCGGCGGTTTCTTCGGCAATCGCGTCGGTCAGCTGGATCTCTCCACCCTGGCCTTGCTTCATGCGGTTCAGGTTCGTCAGGATCTTTGGCGTCAGGATATAGCGGCCAATGACGGCAAGGTTCGATGGAGCATCTTCTGGCTTTGGCTTTTCAACCACGCCCTTGGCCCGCACAATCGCACCCATGTCTTCGCCGATATCCAGCACACCGTAGCTGGATGCCTTGGACGGAGGCACTTCCATCGCAGCAACCATGTTGCCGCCTGTTTGCTCATGCGCCTCAATCATTTGCTGCAAGCAGGGCTTTTCGGCCGCGATCACATCATCTGGCAACAAAACCGCGAACGGCTCATCGCCAATCAAACGGCGGGCACACCAAACGGCGTGGCCCAGACCCATGGGACGATTCTGGCGCAGATAGCAAATCGCGCCGCTGTCCATATTTGTTTCTTTCAGAACCTCAAGCAAATGCTCTTTGCCGGACTTTATCAGTGCGGCTTCCAGTTCCGGAGCGTTATCAAAGTAATCTTCCAACGCGGATTTGCCGCGCGAAGTTACAAAGATGAACTCTTTGATGCCCGCGGCGCGTGCTTCATCAATCGCGTACTGGATCAATGGCCGGTCAACGAGGGTCATGATTTCTTTTGGAATTGACTTAGTTGCAGGCAAGAAACGGGTGCCAAGACCTGCCACCGGAAAAACTGCTTTGGTAACCTTGTTCAACTTCATTTTAACCCCTCACTTCCATTTTGAGCCAAGTATTGCGAAATGTTACTCGGAGATCATTAACGAAGTTCTGACTGCACATCTTGTCAACAATTCGACTAAGTCTTGTTGATAATGCAGTTATCGAGCAAAATCGAGCCGTGTTTCAGGGGGAAATTCACCAAATTCACCTCATCAGCAAGATTCATCTCATCGAGCTAGAATTTCAACCGACTGGGCGCAACGAACCCAATCGCTCAGTTTCAGACCTGATACAACGCCCAAAGGTTTTCAACTGGAACGTGTCCGCCTCGATAGCAGATCGCCCAAATATTCCGCCCGTTAGCAACCAGAAACCTTGTGGCTGAAACTGCATGCGGTGCGGTTTGAAGGTCGGTGACAGACAGATGACCGTGACGATACAGTGCTGTTCCACCAATTCCAGCGCTTGCTTGCGCAGTGATTTCATCTGCCAAAAACGACCCGCAAGGACAACCCCTGGTCGGCTTGGCGTTTCGGGCATCTGCTGAAACGGTGTTGTGGCTGGATTGATCATCGTCAGCGGAACTATGGCGCGCGCGGCGCCATCATTCCAGCCCGCCGCAAGTGTTTCCAACAAGCGCAGACGTTCGTGTGCTGTGATACGCCCTTCTTCGCGAAACCGTTCAAGCCGCTCTTTTTGCACTGAGATCAGCGAGCCTTGCTGCCAGTCCCAATGATCGGGTGGCGCGTGTTTGCGCAAGAATACTGCCGTACTCGCGCCGATATCATGCAGCGTCAACGGTAGTCGCGTGGCAGTGCGCCGCTCGCTTGCCTCATATCCGTGATGCACTTCGGCATTTGGAACGATGGCTGTCAGGCCAAGCTCTGCCATGCGCAGATTGAGATCGGTTTCATCATGATAAAATGGAAAAGCGGGGTCAAATCCGCCAATGCGGGCCAAAACCTCGCGCCGAAAAGCACAGTTTGTCCCTTGGGTCTTGACCGCCCTTTGACGCGATCCGGTCCTGATCTCAACCTTGCCAGAGGTTGCAAGGCTGTGGTCTTCGCCAAGATAGTCGATTTCCATCCCTGTCCATTGGAATGAAATGCCGTTGGGCCCGCGCACATACCCGGTCGACGCAACGACAGACGGGTCGGCAAATGGCGCGGTCAGGCGTGACAACCATGTGGGTTCGGGCACTGCGTCATCGTCAATAAAGGCAACGACTCTGCCAGCCGCTGCCGCAATACCAGCGTTGCGCGCGGCAGAAATGTTGGCTTGATCAAATGCGATGTATTTTATCGGCCGATCCAGCATGCGTGCCATTGCAAGGCCCTCGGGATCCGCCACAACGATCACTTCAAAGCAGGGGTGGTCAAGTTGGGAAATTCCGACCAGACAGCGCAGCAAGGCTGCGGGTCGATCGCGGCTGACAACGACCAGACTGGTTGGAATTGCGCTCACATCGTCGCTCCTGTTGACCCCATTTCAGACATCATCCTTTCAATAACTGGCACGTCGGACGGGTTGTTCAGTTCCCAGAACTGACGGCCATTTGCTTGAACTTCGACGCATAAAACAGTGTGCCCATTTTCAAGAAAGCGCAACTGCTCCAAACCTTCAAGCGTCTCGAGCGGGCCGATTGGCCACAGGGGATATTCCCGTAACGCTGAGGGGCGATAAGCATAGACACCGACGTGGTGAAAAACCGGGGTTTCGTCGGCGTCGCTATAAGGCTTGCCAGTAAAAGGGATCACTTCCTTGGAAAAGTACAACCCTCGCCCCCCCGCGCCAAACACAGCCGTGGTGCCGCCAACACGACCGGCACGGCGGTCAGCCAACAGACCGTTCAGCGCCCGACCATCGCAGCGCAGCACCGGGGTCGCGATATGGGCTGACCCGTTGGCCAACAGGCCGCGCACCAGATCCTCGACAAACCATGCGGGCGTCAGTGGCGCGTCGCCCTGCAAGTTCACGATCACATCATAGCCGGGAATTTTTTGCGCAACTTCGGCGCAACGCTCTGTCCCGTTGTGGCAGGTGTCCGAGGTCATCACCACCTCTGCGCCAAACCCTTGGGCGTGATCGCGAATACGGGCGTCGTCGGTTGCCACGACCACCCGATCAACGCCGCGCACGGCCATCGCTGCCTCCCATGAACGTCGGATTAGGGTTTTATCTCCGTCGGGACCTTTCAACGAAACCAATGGCTTACCCGGATAGCGCGTGCTGGCAAAACGGGCAGGAATGGCGATCAAGACACTCATTTTTGCAAGCCGACGCCGGGGGCATAGGCGATGAAGAACGGGTTGTCCCAGCCCGCTTTGCCATAGGCCAGCGGGGTATGGTCATCAAAGCGCACGACAGATCCACCCGCCCCGCGCAAGACAGCGTCACCAGCGGCCGTATCCCATTCCATCGTGCGGCCAAGCCGTGGGTAAAGATCCGCCTCACCGGTGGCAATCAGACAAAATTTCAGGCTGGAGCCCGCCGATTTCATATCCTTGACCCGGTATTTGGCGATGTAATCATCGGTCGCCGCATCGCGGTGCGATTTAGAGGCGACAACCATCAGCGCCGCGTTATCTGGATTGGAAACCGAAATCGGGTGCGTCGCACCAACCGTGTCTGCGGCAAGATCGCCCGTTTCCTCAACAGAGCGACCATCCGCTTGGGTATAAAACAGCCGCTTTTGCGCCGGGGCATAAACGATGCCACGCACCGGAATACCGTTTTCCACATAGGCAATGTTGACGGTGAAATCGCCGCGACGCTGGATGAATTCCTTGGTGCCATCCAGCGGATCAACGATGAAAAAAGTCTGCGCGCGCAAGGCGTGGCTGGCGGATTGTTCTTCGGTGATCAGGGTGACATCGGGAAATGCCTGCCGCAACCCAGCCGAGATCAGCGCGTCAGCACGTTCATCGGCGATGGTTACCGGGCTGGCATCGGATTTCGATTTCACATCAAAATCGGGGCCGTCATAGACTTCCATGATCACATCACCGGCATTGATCGCCAATTTGCGGAACACTTGCATCATTTCGACAAAATTCATTGCTATCCCTTAGTCAAGTTTGGGTTGCGACCCGAGACAGCTTATCAAGGGCTGTCTAGGGGGTGCGCCCGAGTTATTGATTGTTTACCTTGTTCCCTTTATCGTTCGTTCGAAAGGGAACAGCAAGAATTCCCTCTATAATAGGGACAAAGTCCTAGAACACGAGGAACGTCGAGAATGTTCAGACCGCAACAACGGCAAAGCGCAATGGGCAGTGCGTTTTCAATGATGGAAGTCATCTTCCATGCAGCGGTGCGCAGCATTCGCAAATCACATGGCAATGCGGTGATCGGCCTGGTGATGGCGATTGTTCAGTCCTTGGTGATGGTGGGCGTGATGGTGTTCATGTTTACGCTCATGGGCGCAAAGGGCAGCGCGGTGCGCGGCGATTTCGTCTTGTACATCATGTCGGGTGTCTTCAATTTTGCCACCCACGCCAAGGCGATTGGTGCCGTCGCCAAATCTGATGGCCCAACCTCGTCGATGATGAAACACGCGCCGATGAACACCATCGTGTCCATCGCCTCGGCTGCACTGGGGGCGCTGTACCTGCAGGCGCTTTCGGTCTGTGTGATCTTGTTTGCCTATCACACTTTATGGACCCCGATTACCATTGATCAGCCCTTGGGCGTCATTGCCATGTATCTGCTGTCCTGGGCGTCGGGAATTTCAATTGGCTTGATCTTTAAGGCCATCACCCCTTGGCAACCCGAATTTTTTGGCGTCGTGACAACCATTTATTCGCGTGCCAACATGATTTTTTCGGGCAAAATGTTTTTGGCAAACGCGACGCCGATGTACATTCTGTCGATGTTTTTGTGGAACCCGTTGTTTCACACCATCGACCAGTGTCGCGGCTTTATGTTCCTGAACTATAATCCGCATTACAGCTCCGTCACTTATCCAATTGTCGTGATGCTGGTATTGTTGGTGATCGGTCTGATGGCTGAAAACTTTACCAACAAGCATGCCTCGGCCAGTTGGTCGGCGGGTCGGTAACGGAGTTGCGCCCAGTTCAATGCTGCAAGGACGACGATTTTCATCAAACTCTCGCTTAGAAGTCTGCCGCACATGCTTGCAGCACTGCGAGAGCCTGCCTATATACGCCCAGACGCCGACGAAGGTCTGCCTTTTTCGGATTTCACCTGAACCTCGGGGCTGACGCCAATCATTGGGTTTGCCTCGGACAACATCGCCTAAGTAAAGGGATACATTATGGCCAAAGTCATCGGTATTGACCTCGGAACGACCAACTCTTGCGTTGCTATCATGGACGGCTCGCAGCCGCGGATCATCGAGAACTCTGAAGGCGCGCGCACTACGCCGTCGATCGTGGGCTACACGGAAACCGAACGTCTTGTGGGACAGGCAGCAAAGCGCCAAGCCGTAACCAACGCGACGAACACGATTTTCGCAGTAAAGCGCCTGATCGGCCGTCGCCATGACGATCCGGTGATCGTCAAAGATCAAAAGAACATGCCTTACAAAATCGTCAATGGCGGTTCGGGGGATGCTTGGGTCGAAGCGCGCGGCGAAAAGTATTCGCCAGCACAGGTTTCGGCTGTGATCTTGCAGAAAATGAAAGAAACCGCAGAATCCTATTTGGGTGAAACCGTTACCCAAGCTGTGATCACGGTTCCTGCCTATTTCAACGACGCCCAGCGCCAAGCCACCAAAGATGCGGGCAAGATCGCTGGTCTGGAAGTGTTGCGCATCATCAACGAGCCGACGGCAGCAGCGCTTGCTTACGGCTTGGACAAGAAAGAAGCCCGCACCATCGCGGTCTATGACCTTGGTGGCGGCACGTTCGATATCACCATTCTGGAAATTGACGACGGGCTGTTTGAAGTAAAATCCACCAACGGCGATACGTTCCTGGGCGGCGAAGACTTTGACATGCGCATCGTCAACTATCTGGCGGATGAGTTCAAGAAAGAGCACGGCGTTGATCTGTCGCTGGACAAGATGGCCCTGCAGCGTCTGAAAGAAGCGGCGGAAAAAGCCAAGATCGAACTGTCGTCCTCGACTCAGACAGAGATCAACCAGCCGTTCATCTCGATGGACAAGAACACCGGCCAACCGCTTCACCTTGTGGTCAAGCTGACCCGTGCCAAGTTGGAAAATCTGGTCGATGACCTGATCAAAAAGTCGATCAAACCTTGCCAAGCTGCGTTGAAAGACGCCGGGTTGAGCATGGCCGACATCGACGAAGTGGTTCTGGTGGGCGGTATGACCCGCATGCCGCGCGTCATCGAAGAAGTAACCAAGCTGTTTGGCAAAGAGCCTCACAAGGGTGTAAACCCTGACGAGGTTGTGGCCGCTGGTGCCGCCATTCAGGCGGGTGTTTTGCAGGGCGACGTCAAGGACGTGGTGCTTCTGGACGTGACCCCATTGTCCTTGGGCATTGAAACCCTTGGCGGTGTTTTCACCCGCTTGATTGACCGCAACACGACGATCCCGACCAAGAAGAGCCAAGTTTTCTCGACCGCCGAAGACAACCAGAACGCCGTGACGATCCGGGTGTTCCAGGGCGAGCGTGAGATGGCTGCCGACAACAAGATGCTGGGCCAGTTCAATCTGGAAAACATCCCGCCAGCGCCGCGCGGCATGCCGCAAATCGAGGTGACCTTTGACATTGACGCCAACGGCATCGTGTCGGTGAACGCCAAAGACAAAGGCACGGGCAAATCGCATCAGATCACCATCCAAGCCTCGGGTGGCCTGTCGGATGAAGACATCGAAAAGATGGTCAAGGATGCAGAAGCCAATGCCGAAGCAGACCGCGATCGTCGCGAGTTGGTCGAGGCCAAGAATCAGGGCGAAAGCTTGATGCATTCGACCAAACGGTCCTTGGCAGAGCATGGCGACAAGGTTGATCCGTCAACTGTTGAAGCCATTGAATTTGCGATGTCACCACTGGAAGACGCCCTGAAAACCGACGAGGTCGGCAAAATCAAGAGCGCCATTCAGAACCTGACCGAAGCCGCGATGAAACTGGGCGAGGCAATTTACAAAGCCTCGGCAGATCAGGACAATGGCAATGATCCGGATGAGCAGCGCGGTGTTGACGAAGACATCATCGACGCTGACTTTGAAGATCTCGGGAACAACAAGCGGAAGTAAGCCGCCAGGAACAGGAATAGGGCGGTCCGCAACAAGGGCCGCCCTTGCCCGTTCCCGCACAAGGTTTTTGCCATGGCAAAGCGCGATTATTACGAACTTCTGGGCGCGTCCAAAGGCGCGTCTGCCGAGGAATTGAAAAAGGCGTACCGGGTCAAAGCCAAAGAGCTGCACCCGGACCGCAATTCAGACAATCCCAACGCCGAAGCACAGTTCAAAGAGATCAATGAGGCCTACGAGGTCTTGAAGGACGCAGACAAAAAGGCGGCCTACGACCGTTATGGTCATGCGGCCTTTGAAGGTGGCGGGGGTGGCGGCGCAAGGGGCTTTGGCGGCGGTCAGGGCGATTTTTCCAGTGCGTTTTCGGATGTCTTCGAGGACCTGTTCGGCGACTTCATGGGTGGCGGCGCGCGCGGTGGCGGTGGCGGTCGATCGCGGGCACAGCGCGGGTCTGATCTGCGCTATAACCTGCGGGTCAGCCTTGAAGAGGCCAATCAGGGCATTCAAAAAACGATCAATGTTCCGACGTCGGTCGCATGTGACACATGCCGCGGATCTGGAGCCGAAGGTGGCGCTGAACCTGTGACCTGCCCTACATGTTCGGGCATGGGCAAAGTGCGCGCGCAGCAGGGCTTTTTCACTGTTGAGCGCACCTGCCCCACCTGTAATGGCATGGGTCAGATCATCAAGAACCCGTGCAAGTCTTGTGCCGGGCATGGCCGTGTGGAAAAAGACCGATCCTTGTCGGTGAACATTCCGGCGGGGGTCGAAACTGGCACGCGTATTCGGCTTGCGGGCGAAGGTGAGGCAGGTCTGCGCGGCGGTCCGGCAGGTGATCTTTACATCTTTATCGAGATGAAAGAGCACAATCTGTTCCAACGCGATGGGGTGAACCTGTTTTGCCGCGTGCCGATCAGCTTTACCACGGCGTCCTTGGGCGGCGAGGTTGAGGTGCCGACGATTGACGGCGGCAAGTCGCGGGTCAAGGTCCCCGCGGGCAGCCAGACCGGCAAACAGATGCGGCTGCGGTCCAAGGGCATGCCTGCCCTGCGCGGCGGCGGGG
>JAAFIJ010000042.1 GCA_013298675.1 Rhodobacterales bacterium
GGTGCAACCCCGATTACCTTGGTTGAAAATGTCTCACGTCCCGATCAACGCGCGATCGCCACTTGCCTTTCCGCCCTGCCCGACGCAATTGCACAGGTGTCCGGCCCCGCTGTGATTTTGTTCGGTCTCGCTCCAAGGCAGGCTGTCCCCGCTCTTCAATCCCTAAAGGAGGCCCGCGCATGAGCCGCAGCTTCACCCCCAAAGTAGTCACGGCCAACGACCTGCGTCTTGGCGATGTTGTATACCTTAAGGCCGACGATCAATGGACGCGTCTGCATACAGAGGCCGAATTGATCGACGATGAGGCGCATGCGCAGATGCGCTTGCTGCACGGTGCCGCGCAAAAGCTGCTTGTGGTCGGAGCCTATCTGGCCGATGCCAAACTGGGGCCAAACGGCCCGGAACCCACGCATTTTCGCGAAGAGTTCCGCACCCGTGGCCCTTCAAACTATGCCCATGGCAAACAAGCGGATCTGAGCAATGTATAACTATTCCGACTTTGACGAAGCCTTTGTTCGTGCCCGGGTGGCCCAGTTCACCCAACAGGTTGAGCGCCGCCTTGACGGCAGCCTGACCGAAGAAGAATTTCGCCCCCTGCGCCTGATGAACGGGCTTTATCTGCAATTGCACGCCTATATGCTGCGCATTGCGATCCCTTATGGCACATTGAACCCCAACCAAATGCGCCAGTTGGCCCATATCGCCACGACGTGGGACAAAGGTTATGGCCACTTTACCACCCGTCAGAACATTCAGTTCAACTGGCCTTTGTTGACCGATGTTCCCGCCATTTTGGGCGCTTTGGCCGATGTTGAAATGCACGCCATCCAGACCAGCGGCAACTGTGTGCGCAACGTGACGGCGGATCACTTTGCCGGTGCCGCAGCGGATGAGGTCGAGGATCCCCGCCCTTACGCCGAATTGCTGCGCCAATGGTCCACTGATCACCCAGAGTTTCAGTTCCTGCCGCGCAAGTTCAAAATCGCCATCACCGGAAGCCCGAATGACCGGGCAGTTACCCGTGCGCATGACATCGGTTTGCGGATGCACCGCAATGACAAGGGCGAGCCGGGGTTTGAGGTGATGGTTGGTGGCGGTTTGGGCCGCACGCCGATGATTGGCCACACAGTTCGAGATTTCCTGCCCGTGGCCGATTTGCTGCCCTACACCGAGGCGGTTTTGTCGGTCTATAATACGCTTGGCCGTCGCGATAACAAATACAAGGCGCGGATCAAGATCACTGTACACGAAACCGGTGCAGCTGAAATGACCCGCCTTATCGAGGCGCGCTTTGCCGAGTTGCGCCCGCTGTTTGGCGGCAATGATCAGGTTCTGTTGGACTATATTCGCGCGGCCTTTGCCCCACCTTCGTTCCGCAACGCCCCGGTCGATGGTTATGACGCGTTTTACAAAGCCGACCCATCCTTCCGTGCTTGGGCCGATACCAACCTTGCCACGCACCGCCACGACCAATACGCCATCGTCACCATTTCGGTGAAAGCACACGGCGAAACACCGGGCGACGCGACCGCAGATCAAATGCGTGTCATGGCTGATCTGGCTGAAAAGTTCGGGCATTCTGACCTGCGCATCAGCCATGAACAGAACGTCATCCTGCCGCATGTTCACAAATCCGATTTGCCGGCTGTTCACGCGGCTTTGGTTCAGGCCGGGTTAGGGACTGCAAATGTGGGCCTGATTTCCGATATCATCGCCTGCCCCGGCATGGATTACTGCGCCCTTGCGACGGCACGTTCCATCCCAGTCGCCCAGAAAATCGCCCTGCGGTTTGAAGAGTTGCAGCTTGAACACGACGTCGGTCCCCTAAAGATCAAAATCTCGGGTTGCATCAATGCCTGCGGGCACCATCATGTGGGCCACATCGGCATTTTGGGGTTGGACCGGGCTGGCGTGGAAAACTATCAAATCACGCTGGGTGGTGATGGCACCGAAACGGCCGTGATCGGCGATAAAACCGGACCGGGCTTTGCCTATGATGAAATTGTGCCGGCCATCGAACGGCTTGTGCGTGCCTATCTTGAATTGCGCAGTGAGGCATCCGAGACGTTTTTACAAACCTACCGTCGCTTGGGGCTAGAGCCGTTTAAAGCGGCGCTTTACGTGGCAGAAGGCGAGCAGGATGCTGCATGATCTGACGCCTGCCCCCTTGACGCTGGACAAAGCAAGCAATCATGGAACGGTGGCAGAGCGCGTGACCACCCTGAATGCGCGCTATCGCCACCACGCGGCGACGGCCGTTCTGGAACATGCGCTTCGCGATGTAGCCCTTGGCCGTGTGGCGCTGGTGTCATCTTTCGGTGCGGAATCCGTAGTGTTGTTGCATCTTGTGTCGGTAATCGCCCCTGAAACCCCAGTGCTTTTTGTCGACACGCGGATGCTGTTCACTGAGACCTTGGACTATCAGCGCGAACTGGCCGAAAAGCTGCATTTGTGTGATGTGCGCACCATTCGTGCTTCGCAGCCAAGGGTGGCTTTTGAAGACCCTGACGGCACCTTGCATCAGTTCAACACCGATGCATGCTGCGGCGTGCGCAAAGTAGAGCCGCTGGAACGCGCCCTCGCTGGCTTTGACGGCTGGATCACCGGCCGCAAACGTTTTCAGGCGTCGACCCGCCAATCAGTGGAGTTTTTTGAAGCCGAGGGCGAGACCCGCATCAAAGTGAACCCGCTGGCCCATTGGGGCCGTGAGGATCTGGAAGACTACATCGTCAACAACCGCCTTCCACGCCATCCCTTGGTGGCAAAAGGCTATCCGTCGATCGGTTGCGCACCGTGCACCTCTCCTGTCAAAGAGGGTGAAGATCCGCGTGCAGGTCGTTGGCGTGGATCACAAAAGGTCGAATGCGGCATTCATTTCATTGATGGAAAAGCGGTGCGCGTTCCAAACACTGAACAAAAGGATACAGCAGCATGACAGTACTTGTAACGGACGCTGGATTTTCTGCTGTACCAGTCGTGGCGTCGGTCACGCTGGCGGATATTGCCCAGCACCAAGGGGTCTTGGATTTGACCCACACCGATGATCCGCTGTTGGCCAAAGATTACGTGTCGCAACTGACCTTGATCCGCATTTCATTTCCCGCGTTTAGTGACGGCCGCGCTTTTACCATCGCGCGGCGCTTGCGAATGTTTGGCTATGTAGGTGAGTTGCGCGCAACCGGTCCCGTCATTGCCGATCAATACGCCATGGCCCGCCGCGTTGGGTTCGACAGCGTTGAGATCCCCGATGACTTGGCGCAGCGCCAACCGCAAGCACAGTGGATTTCCCGCGCAGATTGGCGCGAACATGACTATCAGGCGCAACTGCGCGCCTAAATCAGGGGTTTATCTGGCCCCTAGCCTGACATATTGCGAAAGACGAATGAAATGAGCGAAGCCGATCCTATGACCCTAACACCCCCCGCCAAACCGCATTTGCCCGACGCACAGATCGTTACCTCGGTTAAACACTGGACGGACCGCTTGTTTTCCTTTCGGGTGACGCGTCCGAAATCACTTCGGTTTCGGTCAGGTGAATTTGTGATGATTGGCTTGATGGGCGACACCGGAAAGCCGCTGTTGCGCGCCTATTCCATCGCCTCACCCGCTTGGGATGATGAACTAGAGTTCTACTCGATCAAAGTGCCCGAAGGGCCGTTGACCTCTCGTTTGCAGCATATTCAGGTGGGTGATGAAATCATCCTGCGGCCAAAGCCCGTAGGCACGCTGGTGCATGATGCGTTGATGCCGGGCAAGCGGTTGTGGCTGTTGTCCACGGGCACGGGATTTGCGCCTTTTGCCAGCCTGCTGCGCGAACCTGAGACTTATGAAAAATATGAACAGGTGATCATGATGCACACCTGCCGCGAGGTCGCAGAACTGGCTTACGGTCGTGCACTGGTCGAAGGCCTGAAGGACGATCCGCTGATCGGAGAGTTGGTTGGCGATAAGCTGTCCTACTATCCCACCACAACACGCGAACCATTTCACCATATGGGCCGCGTCACCGACAACTTGGCGACGGGCAAGGTATTTGCCGATCTGGGTTTGCCTGTTATGGGGCCGGAAAATGATCGCGCGATGGTCTGCGGCAGCCTTGCCTTTAACATCGATGTGAAGGCCATCCTCGAAGGCTTTGGCCTGCGCGAAGGGGCCAATTCGGACCCGAAAGAGTTTGTCGTCGAAAAAGCGTTTGTCGGTGACGGCATCTAATCAAAAGCGCTAGGTGTTCGACCTAGAATAGCAAAATAGAAAAAGGCCGCAGAACCCAAGGGACTGCGGCCTTTTCTTAGCGTCAGTCGGGCAGATTACATGCCCAGAGCGGTTTTCACAGCAGCAACCGCGCCTGGAACCAGGGCAGCGTTGGTTGCAGCAGCGTCAACGCCAGCTTTCAAGGTTGCTTTGGTTGCATCATCCAAAGCGGACGCGTCGATCAAAGCGCCAATTTTGGCAGCGTCAAACATTGCCGGGTCAAGTGCAGCAGCAGCGTCGGTTGCAGCAGCAGCGGCAGCTTCAGCTTCGGCAGCAGCGGCGGCAGCGGCAGCGGCGGCTTCTTCTTCAGCCTTCTTCGCCGCAGCAGCAGCTTCTTCAGCAGCGGCAGCAGCCACAGCTTCGGCTTCAGCAGCGGCAGTTGCTGCCGCTTCTTGTGCAGGCTTTACGCTGAACTGGTAATAACCAAGGCCAGCAGCCACGACCAACGCCAGGCCAATTAGGATGTTCTTGTTCATGTCACTCTCTCCAATGACCGGAAAACGATCTTGTGCGTGGGCGTATGACAGAGATATGCCAAATTGAAAAGACCTTTGCCGCAGTGCAGCAGCAGGTAAGTTATCTTAAAGGGCTGTTTTGGCGCATTTCCGGTTGAAGAGCGCGCGTATGAAGCCTATCTTGCGCCCCAACTGAAATCGCTAGAAGGACCTACACCATAGCTCGTCGCCCGCACAATGCCCCGCCGCAACGCGAAACCGGCCCCCGCATCAATGATCGCATCCGGAACCCTGAAATTCGCCTCATTGGCGCAGATGGGGAAAATGTTGGCGTCGTAACGCCTGCGCGCGCAATGCAGATGGCCGAGGAAGCTGGGCTCGATCTGGTCGAGATTTCGCCGAATGCCGAACCTCCCGTGTGTAAGATCATGGATTTCGGCAAATACAAATATGAAACGCAAAAGCGTGAAGCCGAAGCGCGCAAAAAGCAAAAGATCATCGAGATCAAGGAAATCAAGTTCCGTCCCGGCACTGATACCAATGATTACGATGTCAAAATGCGCTCTGTGCACAAATTTCTTGGCGAAGGCGATAAAGTAAAAGTGACCTTGCGGTTCCGGGGTCGTGAAATGGCCCACCAGGACCTTGGTCTTGAACTGTTGAACCGCGTGGCCGCTGATGTGGCCGACGCTGGCAAGATTGAATCCATGCCGCGCCTTGAAGGCCGCCAGATGGTGATGATGATCGGCCCAAAATAACGGGTGCTTGATCTTGATCGGAATAAAGGGGGGCACTGCCCCCCTTTTGTTTGACCGTGTCTCTGGTTTGATAAAATCTAAGGCGCCGCGCGCAAAACCTGAATCATTTGCGCCAAAATGGAAATCGCGATTTCTGCGGGTGACTTTGCCCCAATCGCGGCCCCAACCGGGGCATGGATGCGGGCGATTTGCGCATCACTGACCCCTGATGCCACCAACCGTTCCACCCGTTTTGCATTGGTCTTTTTCGATCCCAAAGCACCGATATAGAATGCCTGCGATTGCAACGCGATGTGCAGCGCTGGATCGTCCAGCTTCGGGTCATGCGACAACAAGACAACTGCGGTGCGCGCATCGGGTTTCAGCGCGCTCAATGCCGCGTCCGGCCAATCGGTCACGATGACATGCCCGGCAAACCGTTCTGTTGTGGCAAAGGTTTCACGCGGGTCGACGATCACCGGATCGAAATTCACCATCCGCGCCATTGCGGCAAGGGGTTGCGCGATATGCACCGCCCCCACGATCACCAGTCTAAGGGCCGGGTTATGGGGCATGATAAAGCAGTTGCTATCATCCACAACCGCGCGGTCGTTGCGCAAAACGGCATCAATGGCCGGGTCCTCGCCATGCGCCCAAAGCTGGCTTGCAAAGGTCTGCAAGTTGACAGAGCTGGCCATCGGCCGCTTGTCCGCTTGCGCACGCACCAAAGCATCCAAATGCGTTTCATTCTGCCCAAAAGCTACGGGTTCCACAAGAATGCGGATGTTGCCACCGCAGGCAAGCCCCGCGGCAAACGCCGTTTCATCCGACACGCCATAGCTGCAAATCCGCGGCGTTTGGGCGGCAAAAGCCTCAAGCGCTTCGCCAATCACGGCGGCCTCCACGCACCCGGCTGAAACGGATCCAATGATATGCCCCTGCCCAGAGACGGCCAACTGGCTGCCCGCTTGGCGCGGCGATGACCCCCAAGTCTCTATGACGGTGGCCAACACGGCCCCACGCCCGGACCGATGCCATTCTAAGGCCGTAGCGATGATTGCGTCAGTCGCGGTGGCTTGATAATCCATTCGGGCCCTCAATGTTTGCGACAAACTGGTGCCGCGAAGTGGTCAAACGAACAAGGACAAAACGCAAATGTCCGACCCCTTTTTGACAAAGGGATCGGACGGTTTATGGCATGTGCCGGCCTTAGTTCGCGGCTGTGCGCATCAGCGGGGTGATCAGACGCACCGCCACCCGGCGGTTGCGGCTTTCGTTTGCTTGGGTGTCGATGCGCAACTCTGTCTCACCATAGCCTTGGATCACCATGTTTTCTGGCGGAATATCAAAGTATTCGGTCAAGGCCAGCGCCACAGATTCTGCGCGACGGTCTGATAGCGCAAGGTTAAGAGCCGCTTTTCCCGTAGCGTCGGTATGGCCCTCTATCAGGAACATCTCGCCCGGATTTGCATCCAGCAGGTCCTGCATCAACGATCCGAGTTCCATCAGATCATCCGCCTCGGACGCCTTGATCGCAGAGGACCCACTGTCAAAGGTGATGGTGTCAACGTCAACCGTTGCAGCAAGGGCGCGCACTTCGGCGATTTCGCGGATCTGGCGAAGGCTGAATTTGCGACCAACTCTGGCAGCCTCTTTGGCGGCAAGCTTTGCACGCAAGGCTGCGTCCTCGTCCTTGGTGGAAATCACCACTCGGTCCTTGCGTGGTTTGGGCAAGGTTGAAACGACAACTGGTTTCTCTTCATACAAGTCATCAATCAAGACCAACTCGCGGCCCAATTTGTCATAATGTGCACGGCGCAGCACCCGCCCCGATGCATCGCGGATCGTGACGATCTGGGTGCCATCTTCGCGTCCGACGATCGTGCGCGTAGAGCCATCCTTAAAGGTTTCAGTGCGGACTTTTGCCCCGGGTTGGCGCAAGACAGCATCATCATCCTTGTAAACCTGATAGGTTCCATCGGGTTTCAAGACGACAATGCGGTCGCCTGTGTTGGACACGACGCGCTGCTGTTCTTTGCGATTGCCCTCTTTGATGATCTCTCCGACCACCAAAGCGCCCAGCGCAAAGAGGCCTACTTTTTCAAGATTGGAAAGACCGCTCTTTTTGCCATCCGCCAAGGCCACAGGAGCGGCTGCAAATTCCATCGTCGAGGCGCGTTCGGTTTGAGCAGTAATCGTTTCGGTCAACGAGGTTACAGCCGCTTCGGACACTGGTACCGCATCAGGCATCGTGCCTTCGACCACAGGTGCGGCCAAAAGAGTTGCGGCAGCACCAATGGCCGCAGGGTCAACCGTTCCGGGTTGCGCCAATACCTCTACAAGACTTGCTGAGGTTGCAACATCGACGACAGGCACATCGACGGGTACGATTTCTTCGGCTGGGATCGGGGCCGCGACAGCAAGGCCAAGGGTTGGGTCAACGACTTCACCTGCGACCGAAAGTTCTTGGATTGCGGCATCGACGGCGGCGGCGTCTTGAGCAGCAACCTCGGCTGCAACTTCAGGGGTGACTTCTGGCACAGGCTCAACCGCCACTTCGGGCACAGGCTCAACCGCCACTTCGGGCACAGGCTCAACCGCCACTTCGGGCACAGGCTCAACCGCCACTTCGGGTACAGGCTCAACCGCCACTTCTGGCACAGGCTCAACCGCCACTTCTGGCACAGGCTCAACCGCCACTTCTGGCACAGGCTCAACCGCCACTTCGGGTACAGGCTCAACCGCCACTTCGGGTACAGGTTCAACCGCCACTTCAGGAACCACTTCCGCCGGCGGCAGTGCCGCTTCAATCGCTGCGGCCGCGTCAACAAAATTCGCAGGGTCGCAAACGGTTTCAGCCGTAGGTACGCAAAGTACCGTTCCATCAATGGCAACGACGCTGCCATCCTCCAACAGAGTTTGCGCCATCAAGGGCCATGGTTGCACGTTAAACAGAGCAATGGACAAGGCCGTGGTTGAAGAGAGCAGCTTTTTCATCAAAGTTCCTTTCGGATGAACTTGGTCGTCTATACTTCCTTGGCACCGCATAGGACCGCATTAACGCGCTCCTTGGGCCTAAGTCGACAATAGACATAAACCGGCCCTGCTAAGCGATATCATAAGTCAGCTTTTAGCCGATCCTAGACTGGGTTTGGAGTGCTATCGCATATCATTGGGCTAAGCGCAGCTTTTTGCCTTCACAATACGGTGCGCCGCGTCATTATCTGTTGGGCTCGCCCCTATTCTTTGCTCTGGGGCTATGCGCATATGTGTCAAACCTCATTGGACAAGATGATAAGCACAAGGATCAATGGATGCGCGTTCTTGCAATCCTGACCGTCAAGAACGAAGGCGCATTCTTGTTGGAATGGCTCGCGCACCACCGCGCGACGGGCTTTACAGATTTTCTGATTTTTTCGAACGACTGCGACGACGGGACCGATGTGATGTTGGACCGATTGCAGGCGATGGGCTGGATCACTCATGTGCGCAACGACGGTCCCCATGAAGAAGGACCGCAATGGTCTGCCCTAAAGGCCGCAGAAAAGCACCCTTTACGGCGCAGCGCGGATTGGATTCTGGTGTTGGATGTCGATGAGTTTGTGAACATCCATGTTGGCGATCGTACCCTGGGCGCACTTTTCGCTGCACTGCAAGTTGCGACGGCAATCCCGTTGACTTGGCGGTTCTTCGGTAATTCTGGGATCATCGACTTTGTTGATCAGTCGGTAAAGCAAAGTTTCTCGAAAGCCGCCCCTGCCCGTTTTGGCTGGCCGTGGCGCGCACAATTGTTCAAGACGCTGTTTCGCAATGACGGCAGCTATAAAAAGCTGGGCGTTCATCGTCCGAAATCACCCGTTGCGGAACGGATAGACCAACAGCGCTGGTATGACGGATCTGGGCGCATCATGCCCGCGTCCTTTCACACGCAAGGGATTTTCTCTGATTACAGCAAAGACAATTACGCGTTGGTTCAGCTTAATCATTACGCCTTGGGCTCGGCTGAGGGATTCGTAATAAAGGCCGATCGAGGGCGCGCGAACCGCGATGCTTCGTCATTTGATATGGGCTATTGGGTTGAGCGAAATTTCAATGAAGTCGAAGATACCTCTATCTTGCGGCTCGACTGCGCGGACTTTGTGGATGAATTGCACAGCGACGCAGAGTTGTCACAGCTGCACGCCCAAGCCGTGGCGTGGCGCAAGATGCGGTTCCAAATCCTGATGCGGCAAGAACCGTGGCGTGCATTTTTTGGCCGCCTTTTGATGGCGGGACCATCGCACACATTGTCCCCTGCGCAAGCGCGACTGATTCTGAGGCATTTGACATAAGATCCAGCATATAGTTTCTGTTCGCGAAACAGTTGCCGTACGTTGTTTCCAAATCGAGTTAAGTGTCCTGCCTTCTGTGCTTGCTTGGCGTTGCGGGACGCGCGACAACGATGTGTGTTTTATGACCGCTGTTTGGGACTTAGATGTCGGACGTTGCCCTTAAATCAGATCCAAACGACCTCTTTGCTTCGGCAAAGGACATAGCAAGCTGGTGCCAATCGGCTGAAAAATTGACCGAGGACGAAGGATATTTCTATGCGCTGGGCGCAAAGCATTGGGCGTTGTTTTGTGACCTTGGCCCAACGCTTCTTGTAAGTTTTGAACAGCTACAGGCAGTGCGGGAACGTCCAAACCAGATGCCGCTGGCCAATGACATTGCGCGCGCGAATGGCTGGTCGCATCTGTGCATCCTAAGTGACGGCGACACGTGGTTTCGCGATCCCGCAGTTTACAGCTATTTCGATCAACTGGTTGATGATGCCTTTCTAGAGGACTTTGATCAGGTGTTGTTTTACGGGGTTGGCAGTTCAGGCTACGCCGCCTGCGCCTATTCGGTTACCGCCCCTGGTGCGCGAGTCTTGGCGATCAACCCCAAAGCCAGCCTTGCATCAGACGTGGCAAGTTGGGACAAACGATACACCAGACAGCGTCGCCTAGACTTTACCCAGCGCTACGGTTTTGCGCCCCGTATGGTTGAGGGGGCGGAAAGCGTGACCCTGATCTTTGATCCGACGATCCCCGAAGACGCCATGCATGCGCAATTGTTCCATGGCCCCAACATTCACAAATTCCGAGCCCCGCATGCAAAGGATCTGATTGCGACGGTGCTGGAACAGACCAAACAGTTGCCCGTGTTGATAAGTTTGGCGATGGCCGGCACATTGGGCAGCAAAGATCTGGCCAAGGCATGGCGAACGCGCCGCAACAACGGACTTTATTTGCGCACTCTTTTGGCCAAAGCCGAACAATCCGGGCGTCCCGCGTTGGAACTGCTGATTTGCCGAAATGTGACGGCGCGGCTGAAAGCCCCGCGCTTTGTCAAACGGTTGGCGCAATTGACCCAAGGGGCGGACAAGTAATCTGGCGCGCGCGCGATCCTGCGCCACCGCTTTATTCTTGGTAACGGCCATCAGCAAAAGACTGGAAAACAGCCACAGGTTCAGGTAACCGAGGCATATGGTACAGCATATCACCTTGACGAGACCCGATGACTGGCATTTGCACCTGCGCGATGGGGCCATGCTAAAGGGTGTCCTACCCGAAACAGCACGCCACTTTGCCCGCGCGCTGATCATGCCCAATCTGGTGCCCCCTGTGGTAACCAGCGCAGATGCCGCGGCCTACCGCGACCGCATTCTGCGCGCCCTGCCCGAGGGGTCCACCTTTGCGCCGCTGATGACGCTGTATTTGACCGAAGGCACCGATCCGCAGGATGTTGCGGCGGCTCATGCTTCGGGTTTGGTCAAGGCGGTCAAGCTTTACCCGGCCGGAGCCACCACCAATTCACATGCAGGCGTACGGAACTTAGATAGTGTGCGCGCCGTGCTGGAGAAGATGGCTGAGATCGGCTTGCCTTTATGCACCCACGGCGAGGTGACGACGGCCGAGGTTGATATTTTCGACCGCGAAGCCGTGTTCATCGACACAGTGCTCGACCCGCTGCGGCGCAGTTTGCCCGAATTGCGCATCGTGATGGAGCATATCACCACCGAGCAAGGCGTCGACTATGCCCGCGAGGGCGGCGAAAACCTTGCAGCCACGATCACCACCCATCACTTGATCATAAATCGAAACCACATTTTGGCGGGCGGGATCAAACCGCACTACTATTGTCTGCCCGTGGCCAAACGCGAAAAGCATCGACTTGCGCTGCGTGCGGCGGCGACGTCGGGACTGCCTATGTACTTTCTGGGCACCGACAGTGCGCCGCATGTTGATGCGCTAAAAGAGCAAGCCTGCGGCTGTGCGGGGTGTTTTACCGCGACCAACACCATGGCACTACTGGCGCATGTGTTTGAAGAAGAAGGAAAATTGTCAAATCTTGAGACGTTTACCTCGCTGAACGGGCCCGCATTCTACTGCCTGCCCCTGAATGAAGCGCGTATCACCTTGGTAAAGCACGAATTGGCGCAGACGTTTCCAGAGAAAATCTTGACAGAAGCTGGCCCGGTTACGGTGTTCAATCCCGGCTTTCCGGTGCATTGGCACGTTGACGCGTGATGGCGCACAAAAGCGGTTTTGCGGGGCATCGAGCCCCCCAATCCCGCGCTGCCGCATCTTGACGCCACCGGAACCGATCGCTTAACCCGTTTTCCGCCGACACGCCGCGCGCTGGTTGCCAAAGATGAAGCGACTGACGACAGCGCCACGACGCTTGACGCCACACTGCTTTTTGGTCCATCCCCCATTCCAACCATAGACACCACCAATCTTGATCCTTCACAGAGCCAACATAGCGTTGATCGAGGCCATAGATTGGGACGCACCGCAGGAGCAGCCATGATCCCGACCACTTTCCCACCGCGCGAAGAAATCGCCCGACTGACGGCCCGAGCGCTTTTGGAAATCAAGGCCGTACATTTCAATGCGGAAACGCCCTTTACACTTGCCTCGGGTCTGCCCAGCCCGACCTATATCGATTGCCGCAAGTTGATCTCTTACCCACGTATCCGCGCGACCTTGATGGATTTCCTAACCGTCACTGTGATGCGCGACGCAGGGTTTGAGGCGTTTGACAACATTGCTGGCGGTGAAACGGCAGGCATCCCGTTTGGCGCTTGGGTGGCCGAGCGTTTGGCATTGCCGATGACCTATGTGCGCAAAAAGCCCAAAGGATATGGCCGAAATGCCCGGATTGAGGGTGTGATGACCGAGGGACAGCGGGTTTTACTGGTCGAAGATCTGACCACGGACGGTGGTTCCAAATTGTCTTTCGTGGATGCAATCCGCGAAACCGGGGCCAGTTGCGCGCATACAGCCGTCATCTTTTATTACGGCATTTTCCCCGAAACGACCCAGCGTCTGGCCGACCACGGTGTCGCCTTGCATCATCTTTGCACATGGTGGGATGTCTTGGCAGAGGCCAAAGCGCAAGGCAGCTTTGATCAAAGGACCTTGACCGAGGTCGAAAGCTTTCTGCATGACCCACGCGCGTGGCAAGCGGCGCGCAGCTAAATCAAACCGAGCTTGGTTTGTCGGGCTATAATATCTGTGGACAGATCGGGGGATGAATTGGGGATAACACCCCAAAGAATCGCGTATTCGCCGAGCGTTCGCAAAATGTGTGTATCAAAGATCAATATTTGGTATGCTTGACGCAAGAAACACCAATTTGAGCACAATCGGCGGTGACTTATCCACCAAGTTTCCCCGGTTGCGGCAATAGGCTTTTGGCCTATTAGAGTGTGCGAAGCACGAGGGTGATAAGATGA
>JAAFIJ010000043.1 GCA_013298675.1 Rhodobacterales bacterium
TGACGACACCAAGGGGTGTCGCCCTTGCGCACAAAATGGACGCGCGCCCCTTGAAAAAGGCATTTGCGGGATTTGTCTTTTTGGTGGCCTTGAACATGATGCGCAAGGCGCTTGGGTATTAGGCGATGCGTAGAAGCCAGAGCGGAAAAGATTCAGGTTTCTATGCGGCCCATTCGTCCACCGCGGCGCTTTGCGATCAAGGATGTGCGACTGGGCAACTCTTTTATGATCTCGCGACGTACTTCGGTTGGCAAAGAAGACCATGACGAAATCTCGTCGATGGTTCGGTTGCAGCCAATGCAAATGCGTGCCTGCGGGTGGATTACGCAGAGCTTGACGCAAGGCGAGTCTACTTCGTTACGCCTCCAAACCTCTTCACTCACGCGCCAGCCCCATTGATATATGCCAAACGATCCAACACTCCTTGCAATATAAAGCCAGCAGCGACCTGATCAATGACCTCTTTGCGACGCTTGCGCGACGTATCCGCCTCTAGAAGCGCACGTTCTGCGGCGACAGTTGATAATCGTTCATCCCAATACCCAATGGGCAGATCACACAGCCTCACCAAATTGCGCGCGAAAGCACGGGTAGATTGCGCGCGCGGCCCCTCAGAGCCGTCCATGTTCAATGGCAAACCCAAGATGACGGCTGCGATGTTGCGCTCTGTCAGAATCGACAACAGCTTGGCGGCATCTTCGGTGAACTTCGTGCGCCTGATGACCTCGATTGGCGTGGCCACCGACTTGCGCAAATCTGACACCGCAACGCCAATGGTTTTCTCGCCCAGATCCAATCCGCAAATCGCCCGATTGGTCGGCAAAACCGCAAAAAGGGCAACGGGGTCTTCATAAATCATGGTTCCAGCCCTGCTTGGGTCGCGGCGGCAACCAAGGTTTGAGCTGCCGCGTTGTCGCCAGAGAACACCTGACTGGCCGCGTCGAACGCGGCTTTGGCGCGCGCCGTTTCACCCAGCACACCCAGCGAAGTGATCAGCTTTGACCATTCGGCAACCGAGCCACCACTGGCAAACAGTCGCTGTTCCAATTGGCCGACCATGCCCGCAATCATGTTTTTTTGATCTTCGCTCGACATCTCGCTGGCGTTCTTAACATCTTGGGTCGTGGGGCCTTTGGGATCGGCGGTGGGTTGATATTTGATCCCCGCACGTTCGGCCAAATCGGGCAGACCAAGTCTTATCGGCTCCATCCATGGTGCATCTGCAGGCCCTTCGCGCAGCAGCGGCTCCCACAGTTCAAAGCCAAGATCCGGCCGGCCAGTTTGTGCGGCCAGCAACCCCGAGAAATAGCGGGCAAGACCATTTGTCGGATCGCGCCGTAAAACTTCGATCAACTGCTCTTCCGCTTGGGGCGAAATATACCCTCCTGCAGCTGCGATCATCGTTTGCGCCAGACTTAGATGCTGCTCAACCGGAGCGTTGCCGCCTTGCAGGGAAATCAAATGCAGATATGCGTCCTTCGCTTGCACAAAATTACCGATGCTGGCCTCGTTTCGGCCAAGCAAGGCCAAACCTACCTGATCATCGGGATTCTCGATCAAGGCAGCACGCAGTTTCGTCATCAAATCCGCAAATTCTGCGTCCATCTGCACTGCTGCCGCTTTTGGTGCTTGGGCTTCGGCAGCGGCTTGTGACGGGCGATTGTCGTGCGTTTCTTTGGCTAGCGCGAGCCGCTTGCTTAGCGGCAAGTCGCTATAACCCGGTGCGCCAAGCCACTGATAAAGAAAGATACCTGCGCCCAGAACAAGTGCAATCACCGCCGACGCAGCTGGCAGATTGTGCGTGCTTGGCCCAATGGGATTTTTGCGCGCTGTGTCGGCCTTAAGCAACCTGCGGGACACTTCAACGCGCAAACGCTCTGCATCGTCGGACCCAATGATTCCGCGATTCAGATCGCGGTCCACTTCGCCCAACTGGTCGATATAGACGGCCAATTCTCTGTCAGTCTCATCAGTCGCCAAGGGGGAAAAAAGCTTGCGCAGAAGGATAGAGAATACCGCAAATGTTGCCGAGACAGCGACGAACCAAAAGCCCCAGAAATCCATCGTCTTTTTCCCAATTGATTGCAGTTGCTTTACCGTGTTGCGGTGTCTCGCAAAAGGGTCAAATCTGCTTTCAGGCGAGAATGCCCCCTAAACGGCACTTGAAGGACAGTTCTGGCGCAAGTGTGTCGCAATTTTCCCTATTGTGCCGTTACGGGCGGCGATGATCACGCCCGCATACGCAATAAACAAACCGATATAGGGGGGCCTCGCCGATGAAACGCTATTCGGTTTTCGCAATCGCCAAAGAAGCGCTGAACTATCATATGGGTTGGGAAAAGGCTTGGGCCTCGCCCGAACCCAAAAAGCAGTATGATGCGATCATCGTTGGCGCGGGCGGTCACGGGTTGGCAACGGCCTATTACTTGGGCAAAAACCACGGCATCACCAATGTCGCGATCATCGAAAAAGGCTGGCTTGGCGGCGGCAATACTGGTCGCAACACCACGATCATCCGCTCAAACTACCTGCAAGACCCCTCTGCCGCGATTTATGAAAAGGCGCGCAGCCTTTATGAAACGATGTCGCAGGACCTGAACTACAACGTGATGTTTTCACCCCGCGGCGTGATGATGCTGGCCCAAACCCACCATGAGGTGCGCGGTTATATGCGTACGGCCCACGCCAACGCGTTGCAAGGCGTGACGACTGAGTTCATCTCACCCGC
The DNA here is from genome assembly GCA_013298675.1 of Rhodobacterales bacterium. GTDB lineage: Bacteria > Pseudomonadota > Alphaproteobacteria > Rhodobacterales > Rhodobacteraceae > JAAFU01. The sequence goes on from JAAFIJ010000043.1 coordinate 2,729, forward strand.
GCGTGTCAAAGAGCTTTGCCCCATCCTGAACATCGACGGCCCGCGCTATCCGGTGCTCGGCGCGCTCTGGCAGGCGCGCGGCGGAACGGGTCGCCATGATGCAGTGGCTTGGGGATACGCCCGCGCCTGTAGTGCTATGGGGATGGACATCATTCAACAGTGTGAGGTCACGGGTGTCCGCTCAGAGGGTGGCGTGGTCAAGGGTGTTGAAACGACAAAGGGCTTTATCGGCTGCACCAAGCTTGGTGTCGTGGTAGCGGGCCATTCGGGGCAACTGGCTGAAATGGCGGGCTTTCGCTTGCCAATAGAGGCGGTTGCGCTTCAAGCGTTGGTATCTGAACCTGTCAAACCCTGTATGGATGTGGTGGTCATGGCCAACACGGTGCACGGTTATATGAGCCAGTCCGACAAAGGCGAAATGGTTATCGGCGGCGGCACCGACGGGTTTAATAATTATACCCAGCGCGGCAGTTTTCACCACATCGAGGAAACCTTGCGCGCGCTGGTCGAAACCTTCCCGATGATCTCACGCCTAAAAATGCTGCGCCAGTGGGGCGGCATTGTTGATATGACGGGTGACCGATCCCCCATCATTTCAAAAACACCATTGGGCAACTGCTTCTTCAACTGCGGTTGGGGCACTGGCGGGTTCAAGGCCATTCCCGGCTCTGGCTGGGCCATGGCCGAGTTGATGGCCAAAGGCGAGCCGGGTGCGCTGGCCGAGGCGTTCAACATGTGGCGCTTCAAAGAAGGTCAGTTTATTGACGAATCTGTTGCGGCAGGGGTTGCGCATTAATGCTGCATGCTTGCCAAAACCTTTTTTGCAGAAATGCTGTGGCCGTTGATTACTGTTGGGTCGTGCCAAGACCTTTGTTGCGCGCAACGCGCAATGGGCGGGCATCTTGAAAACATTTAGTCATATTGAAGCAATCCTGCATTCGCACGAAAAACGGGTCAGAAAGGCCCGCCACTACGTTGAACTCGCGGTCTTTTTGTGGGCGACGGTATCGCTTGCGGCATTGTTTGTGGGGTCTGCCGAATTCTTTGGGCGGGCAGGGGCCGTTGGCACAGGGGCGGTTCTGGCCGCTTTTGCCTTCGCTTCCATGATGCGGCAAAGCTATCAGACTGACCTGTTCAAGGCGCTGATCATGGTTCTGCGGGCCGAACATTTCGGCACTCCGCAATTGACCAAGTCCGAGGTTGACCACCATCTGGAAGTCATAGACCGCCTGTCTGCCCGGATTGATCGCCGCTCCAGAGTGGTGCGGTTTATTGAAGTTGCAGCAACGCTGTTTGCCACATTGCAATGGGCTTACGGCGATCTGATCGTGAACAAATTTCTTCTGTGCGGGAGCTGGAAATGTTGATCCTCGAATGCCCCTACTGCGGCGTGAAGGCCTGCGAAACCGAGTTAAGCCCCGGATATGAGGCGCATCTGAAACGTTTCGGCCCCGGATCAACGGATGCCGAGTTCGAAGACTACATGTTCGCCCGGAAAAACCCCAAGGGCGTTCATTTTGAACGCTGGCGCCATACTTATGGCTGCGGGAAGTGGTTTTTGGCCGCCCGTGATACCAACACGCTAGAAGTGTTTGGCACATACCCTGCGCAATCCTCGGCTCCGCCTGAGGACTTGCAGGCCAAGATAAAGGCCAAACGGCCGGACTGGAAAGGTTACAAATGAGCACGCGTCTTTCCAAAGGTGGCCGGTTGATCGACCGGTCCAAAGTGCAGAACTTTACGTTCAACGGCACCGCCATGCGCGGCTATCAAGGCGATACTTTGGCCGCAGCGCTATTGGCCAATGATCAGATGCTGGTTGGCCGCTCGTTCAAATATCACCGTCCAAGGGGCATCGTTGGTTCTGGCCCCGAAGAGCCGAATGCGTTGGTCAATCTTGGCCGGGCAGGGCGGTCGGAACCCAACCAGAGGGCCACAACGACCGAACTTTTCGACGGGCTGGAATGCGCAAGTCAAAACCATTGGCCAAGCCTGAACTATGATGTTGGGGTGATCAACAATACCCTCGCGCGGTTCTTGCCAGGTGGCTTTTACTATAAGACCTTCATGTATCCGCGCGCCGCATGGAAGCATCTGTTTGAACCGATCATCCGCGCCTCTGCGGGCTTGGGCAAACCGCCGCAAGAACCAGATGCAGATCGCTATGAACAGGCCTATGCCTTTTGCGATGTCCTGATCATCGGTGGCGGTATTGCGGGTCTACAAGCCGCTTTGATCGCCGGTACGGCGGGTCTGCGCGTCATCTTGCTGGAACAAAACGCCCATTGGGGCGGGCGGGCGCCTGTTGACGGCGATGTCGTTGATGGCATGCCTGCGGCTGAATGGGTTGCTAAGGCCCTGCAAGACCTTGATAAGATGACAAATGTCACCTTGCGAAATCGTTGCACAGGGGCGGGTGTTTATGATCATGGCTATGTCTTGGCCGATGAAAAGGTTGCCGACCATACACCGGGCGACGGGCGGCCAAAGCACCGGCTCTGGCGCATTCGTGCGGGTCAGATTCTGACCGCAACCGGCGCGATAGAGCGGCCATTGTCCTTTGCGGGCAACGATATTCCGGGTGTTATGCTTGCTGCATCAACCCGCGATTTTGTGGTGAACTTTGCCGTAAGCCCTGGCGATCGCACGGTGATCGTGACCAACAATGACGACGCTTACCGCACGGCCATTGCGTTACATGAGGCGGGGCTATCTGTGCCTTGCATCGTTGATGCACGCTCGACCGTAACGGGTGATCTGCCGCTGCGTGCCAAGGCGTTGGGGCTTCGGATCGCCACGGGCATGGGCATTGCCAAGGTTTCCGGCGGCAAGCGTGTCACCAAAGTGGCGCTGTGCATGCAGGCAGGCGAGGGCGCTGTTATCGAAGAAATCGCCTGCGAGGCCGTTGCCATGTCGGGCGGTTGGTCGCCCGTGGTTCATTTGTGGAGCCATTGTGGCGGCAAGCTGACTTGGGACACCACACATGCCCATTTCCGTCCAGATGCAACTCGCCCGCCGACAGGCGCAGACGGTGCTGCCATGGTTGTGGCGCTTGGTGCGGCCAATGGTGCGATGACTGCGGCTGATGCCATGGTCGATGCGGCAAATGGCACACAACTTGCGCTAAAGGCACTGGGTTTTGACGCCAAGCCAAAGATTGTATCGTCTGCGGCCCCGGTGCAAGAGGCGGAGATGGAGCCGGTCTGGATCATGCCTTATGGGGCAGGGGTCAAGCTGAAATCCAAAATGTGGCTAGATTATCAAAACGACGTCAAAGTGTCTGACGTGCAACTTGCGGCGCGTGAGGGTTATTCGTCGGTCGAACATACCAAGCGCTACACCACGTTGGGCATGGCGACAGATCAGGGTAAATTAAGCAATATCAATGGCCTGGCGATCTTGGCTGATGCGCGCAATGCAGAGATTCCGCAAGTGGGCACCACCACGTTCCGCCCCCCCTATACACCGGTAACTTTGGGCGCTTTGGCGGGCGAAAGTAGGGGAGAGATTTTCCAACCGTTGCGCATGACCCCGATGCACGCATGGCATCAGACGCAGGGTGCCTATTTTGAACCCGTCGGCCTGTGGCGCAGACCCTATACATTCCCGCGCGGGGGCGAAACGCACGCCCAATCTGTCGCGCGCGAGGTGAACAACACCCGCAATGCTTTGGGCCTCCTGGACGCCTCGACACTGGGCAAGATCATCGTCAAAGGCCCTGATGCAGGGAGATTCCTTGATATGCTTTACACGGGTGTGATGAGCAGTCTGCCAATTGGCAAATGCCGTTACGGGTTGATGTGTTCGGAGCAAGGTTTCTTATCGGATGACGGCGTGGTTGCGCGCATTGATGATGAAACTTGGCTTTGTCATACTACTTCGGGTGGGGCGGACCGCATTCATGCGTGGATGGAAGACTGGCTTCAGTGTGAGTGGTGGGATTGGCAGGTCTATACCGCCAACATCACCGAACAATTGGCCCAAGTGGCTGTCGTCGGCCCCAACGCGCGTAAATTGCTAGAGAAAATGGGTGGCATGGACGTGTCCAAAGAGACGCTACCTTTTATGCAATGGGCGGACGGCACTTTGGGTGGCTTTGCTGTACGTGTGTACAGGATCAGCTTTTCGGGCGAACTGTCCTATGAGATCGCCGTTGCTGCCAGCGAGGGTGCTGCTTTCTGGGCTGCGTTGCATGCGGCGGGGGCCGAATTGGGCGCAATGCCTTATGGCACCGAAGCGTTGCACATCATGCGGGCCGAAAAGGGCTTTATCATGATTGGCGATGAAACTGACGGTACGATCATCCCTCAGGATCTGAACCTTGGATGGGCGATTTCCAAAAAGAAGGCGGATTTCTTGGGCAAACGCGGTCAAGAGCGCACTTATCTTGCCAGCGAGGATCGTTGGAAACTGGCCGGGTTTGAAACGCTTGACGGGTCGGTGATCCCAGATGGTTCCTATATTCTTGCGCCCGGATTGAACGCCAATGGCCAAGGCAACACCCAAGGCCGAGTGACCTCTACCTATTTCAGCCCGACTTTGGGGCGTGGTATCGCCATGGGCCTGATCAAGGGTGGCCTTGCGCGGATGGGGGATGTGGTCGATTTTAACACGCTTTCGGGCGCGCCGATCAAAGCGAAAGTTGTTGATCCAGTGTTCTATGACAAAGACGGGGAGAAGCAAAATGTCTAATGCTGTCAGCGCTTTGGGCAATGTGTCTTATAACGGCTTCGCTCAGATCAGCGAAATTGGCCCGATTGGGATGATCAGCTTGCGTGCCAAACCCGATGTAAAGGGTTTGGATAAGGCGATCAAAGCGGCCGTGGGCACCAAGGTTCCGGCCGCGCGGCAAATGGAAGGCGCGCAAGAGCGGTTCGCGGGCTGGATGAGCCCCGACGAGTACCTTCTGGTGATGCCTTATGCTGACACGGGTGCTGCAATGGCGGCTATAGATAAGGCATTAAAGGGTCAACATTACTTGGCCGCCGTGGTTTCTGATGCGCGCGCGGTGTTCAGGGTGACCGGAGAGAAGGCTGATCAGGTTCTGGCAAAGCTGTCGCCGGTTGATTTTGCAAACCTTGGCGCACAAGAGTTGCGTCGGACACGCGCAGCGCAAGTTGCTGCTGCCTTTTGGCGTGATGATTCGGGTTATACCTTGGTGTGTTTCCGGTCCGTCGCTACCTATATGATGGGCCTGCTAAGCCATTCGGCGATGACTGGTTCGGAATTGTAACGAGCGATTAGATTGACAAGAAATCTTGGGGGCTCTGGCCCCCTTTTTTCAATTTTGGGTTGAAGTCGTAGACAAGACCATTAAGCTTAGGTGTTGATAGACATTACTCAAGGAACTTATTGATGTTAAAGAGAATAATCGTGGTGGGCATTTTGGCGACCGCGCTTGCGACGACAACCGCGTCGGCCACTCAACTGCATTGCAAGGTAAAGCCTTCTGCAAGTCAGGGCGGCTGGATCAGCCCAGAGTTTGTTTTTCAATTCGATGCCGCAGCGAATGAGGCAACTGTGATTGATGGCCTGATTGATTATTATTTCAAAAAACCGATTGAGGCAAAATTGACCCACAAAGACGGGGTTAAGGAAACACTTTCATGGAATGTGCAAACCGGGGACCATACAGGTCAGCTCACAAAATTGATCTTCCGAGCATCCTATTTCTATAAGGACGACAGCTTTACCGTTTCAGCGATACCCGGGGGCTATGACAATTCGTTTAGTGGCCGGGGCACGTGCGAGCTTGGCAAATAGATCGACTTTGCGCGGGTGAAATGACGCTTCAGGCCTTGACCTTGGTCGGTGGAGTGCACTTATTGAATCCAAGCGCATTCGCACGAACAGGAGACTGAAATGGCCTTTACCCTTCCCGATCTACCCTATGCTCATGATGCCCTTGCTGGCCTTGGCATGTCCGCCGAAACCCTGGAGTTTCACCACGACCTGCACCACAAGGCCTATGTCGACAATGGCAATAAGCTGATCGCTGGCACTGAATGGGAAAACAAGTCGCTCGAAGAGATCGTCAAAGGCACCTATCAAGCGGGTGCTGTGGCGCAGAACGGCATTTTCAACAATGCGTCGCAGCATTGGAACCACAACCTGTTTTGGGAAGTGATGGGACCAGCGGGTAAATCCATGCCGGGCGCCTTGGAAAAGGCCTTGGTCGAGGCGTTTGGTTCTGTGGCGAAGTTTAAAGAGGACTTCTCTGCCGCAGGTGCTGGTCAATTCGGTGCCGGCTGGGCATGGTTGGTCAAAGACGCGTCTGGCGCGTTGAAAGTGACCAAATCAGAAAACGGCGTGAACCCGTTGTGCTTTGGCCAAACTGCCTTGTTGGGCTGTGACGTGTGGGAGCATTCTTACTACATCGACTTCCGCAACAAGCGCCCGGCCTATATCACCAACTTCCTTGAAAAGCTGGTGAACTGGGAAGCTGTAGCTGCCCGTCTCTGATCACATATCAATTTGAAACAAGGCCCGCCAAATTACCTTTGGCGGGCCTTGTTGATTCAAAAGGATTGGCTTAGGCCAATTTTGCGCGCAAAACGGTGACCAATTCGTCCACCGTGTTGACCGACATAAACTTGGAACCCAGTGACGAGTCGGCAAATCCCTCGTCCGTGATATGGGCCACAAGATCGATCAGGGGCTGCCAGTACTGATCCTGGTTCAAAATGATCAATGGTTTTGAGTGAAGCCCGATCTGCGCCCAAGTCAGCACTTCAAAGAACTCATCCAAGGATCCCGCGCCACCCGGCAATAACACAATCGCGTCAGAGTTCATGTACATGATCTTTTTGCGCTCGTGCATGTCCTCTGTCACCACGAATTGCGTGACGTCGCGTTTGCCCTTTTCTTGACCCATCAGATGCACAGGGATCACGCCAAGCGTTCTTGCCCCAGCAGATTGGGCCGCGTTTGCGACAGTTCCCATGATGCCAACATCACCTGCGCCATAGACCAACCGCCAACCGTTTTCGGCAATTGCTGTCCCAAAAGCGATTGCCGCCGCGGTATGGGCGGGGTTGGTGCCGTTGCGCGCGCCACAGAAGACACAAATCGAGGGATTGTTCACCGCCATGAGGTTTGGCTTTCCAAAAAGAGATTGATTTACACATGCATATAGGGGTTCCCTGACAGTTGTAAGAAGGTCCCGGGCAACACGGGCCACGGTGGGGAAATTGACATGATAAAATGGTCAGCACTTGGAGCGGGTGGCCGCGCATTGGTTGGCGCGGGTGTTGCTGGTGTTATCGGGGTGTCGGGATATTTGATCAACCAGTCTGGAACAGAACCTGCGCCAGAGACGACTCTTGCCGCAGTACCAGACGCGGCACCTGCGCCAGCAGAGCAACCTCCGCCAGTGGCAGAGTCCACAACCGAGATTTCTTTGCCCAGCTTTGATCTTGTGCGCATCGATGCGCAAGGCAACACCACTGTTGCAGGCAGCGCCCAGCCTGCGCAGTCCTTGTCAATTCGTCTGGACGGCGCAGAAATCGCCCAAGCACTTGCAGACACGCAAGGCAAATTCGCGGCCTTGTTCACGATTGCACCGAACCCAAATCCCAGATTGCTGACTCTGGTGGCAATCGGAACTGAGGGCCAAGAAATTATGGCGGCAAACTCTGTCGCGATCTCTCCCTTTGCGGAACCCGCACCAGTCGTGGCTACTGAGGAAACCGCAGCGGTTGAGACGCCTGCCGAGGCGCCCGTTGCCTTGGTTGTTAGCCCAAATGGTGTTGAGGCGATTGTGAACGACGCGGCCAAAACGCAACCAACTGACGTCGCATCACCGCAAACGGTGATCATTGCCGCAATCACCTATTCGCCAAATGGGGGTGTGATTTTGTCGGGCAGCGGCACCGCCAAAGCACCCTTGCGCTTGTACCTTGACCAAGCCGCAGTTGCAGAGACGGTTGTCCAAGCTGACGGAAACTGGTCGGTTGAACTGTTGGATGTTGCGCCGGGGCTTTATACGCTTCGGGTTGATCAATTGAACGCAGAAGGTCAAGTAGATGCCCGGTATGAAACGCCCTTCAAGCGTGAAACACAACAGGCGTTAGCCGCAGCAGTGGCGGATACGGCGCCTGATGCTCAAGCCTCCAGTGAGGCGGCCGTCGTCGCCACTGCGGATGCGGCCGTAGAACCCGAGGTTGACACTGCAAGTCAGCCAGCCGCTGCGGTTGCACCAAACGAAGGTGCAAAAACCATCGAGGCGACCCCAGAGGTTGCCGCGCCAACAGTGACCGAGGTTGCCCCGTCTGTCGCGGCAGTTGTGGAGGAAACTCCGACGCCTGAGGTCGCCGCCGCCCCTGCGCCGCCTGTGACGATCACCGTTCAACCGGGCTTTACTCTGTGGCGCATCGCGCAAGACCAATTGGGCCAAGGGATCATGTATGTGCAGGTGTTTGAGGCAAATCAGGACAACATTACCGATCCTGATTTGATCTACCCAGGTCAGATATTTACGATTCCAAAACTGGCAAATTAGGTCGGTCTTGGCTGGACGGGGCCCGGCAACAGGCCACAACCTCTGGGTTTTCCTGACAACAGTCGTTCAGCAAATAGCTGATCGTGCCGCCCAAACCCGCCGGGTTTACGGAATAGATCACGTTGCGTGCTGATTTGCGCGATTGAATCAGATTTGCTTGTTCCAGCGTTGACAAATGAAAGGACAAGCGCGACGCAGAAATACCCAGATTTTTGCTGATCGCACCGGCGCAAAGACCGGCTTGGCCTGCCCCGATCAACAATTTGATCAGATCAAGCCGCGCCTCATTTGCAAGGGCTGAAAGGGCGGGGAGGGCTTTACTCTGTTCCATCGTTCAACTATTCATGAAGTATTGAATTATTTGTAGCCCAGATCGCGTTGGCATTCAACTGTTTCACATGCGCATTGGCCAAAGGAAAATCGAATGCGAAAAACCACGAGAACCGCAACCAGTGCAGATATGTCGGACCGGCCATCATCCGGACTTGATACGATGCGTCGGGTCTTGCCTTATCTTTGGCCGGACGGTGAGGGATGGGTCAAGCGTCGGGTGGTTTTGTCGTTGACGCTCTTGGTCTTGGCCAAAGTGGTCTCGGCGACCACGCCCTATATCTACAAAAAGGCGGTTGATGCGTTGGCAGGGCCTACGCCTGATGCGGGTATGGTTCTGGCCTTTGGCGCGATTGGATTGACGATTGCCTACGGTCTCGCCCGACTTGGTGCGATTGTTTTTGGCGAATTGCGCGATGTCGTTTTCGTGCGGGTCGGTCAGCGGGCCCTGCGCAGACTGGCGCTGGAAACCTTTACCCATATTCACCGCCTCTCGATGCGCTATCATATCTCACGCAAAACCGGGGGGTTAAGCCGGATCATCGAACGCGGTGTCAAAGGCGTCGATTTTCTGTTGCGCTTTATGCTGCTGTCGATCGGGCCGTTGATCCTTGAATTGTCGATCGTATCGGTCCTGTTTGCGCTGCTGTTTGGGTGGCAGTACATGGTCGTCGTGGTGCTGACCATCGCGATTTATGTGACCTATACGTTCAAAATCACCGAGTGGCGGGTGAAGATTCGTCGCCAGATGAATGATCAGGACACCGAGGCCAACCAAAAGGCCATCGACAGTCTGCTGAACTATGAAACCGTCAAATACTTTAACGCCGAAGCCATTGAGGCGCAGCGGTATGACAAATCCATGGCGGCCTATGAGGGTTTGGCCGTGCGCACTGGGCAGTCGCTGTCGCTGCTGAACATGGGTCAAAGTGCGATCATCACCACCGGGCTTGTATTGGTGATGTGCATGGCGGCGCGGGGCGTTCAGCAGGGCATTTTGACCATCGGAGATTTCGTGATGGTCAACGCCTATATGATCCAGATCACGATGCCGCTGAACTTTTTGGGCACAGTCTACCGCGAAATTCGTCAGGCTTTGGTGGATATGGGCGAAATGTTTGGCCTGCTTGGTCAGCCTGCCGAAGTGACCGACAAAGCCAATGCGCCGGCGCTTATGGTCAAGGGCGGGGCAATTTCGTTCAAAGACGTCAAGTTTTCCTATGAACCCACGCGCGCCATTCTGAAAGGTATCAGCTTTGACGTGGCACCGGGGGAACGCATCGCGTTCGTCGGGCCATCCGGGTCTGGCAAATCCACCATCGGTCGGTTGCTGTTTCGGTTTTATGATGTGACCGAAGGATCGGTGACCATCGATGGGCAGGACATTCGCGATGTGACGCAAACCTCACTGCACGAAAAAATCGGGGTGGTTCCGCAAGACACAGTGCTGTTCAACGACACTGTTTACTACAATATCGCCTACGGCCGCCATGATGCGACCCGCGCCGAAGTGGAAGAGGCGGCAAGATCCGCGCGTATCCATGACTTTATCA
>JAAFIJ010000044.1 GCA_013298675.1 Rhodobacterales bacterium
GATGTTGGGGTGATCTTGTCAGACAGGGTCACATGCACAAGGCGCGCATCGTTGCGTCGGGTGCGGGAAATCTCGGCGGCATGGGCCGGGTCACGGGTCCAAAGCCGCACGTCGCGCCCCGCTTGGGCCAAAGACACGGCCAAGGCTGTGCCAAACGCCCCTGCCCCGATAACGCCAATCATGCTTTGGGCCCCTTTTTGCCCGATCCAATCATTCCCGCCGCTGCTGCGTCAAGGGGCCAGCGCGGCCGGGCGATCAGGTCACTTGGGTCAACTGTCCCCGTTACAAACCGCTCGATCCCAGCCCAAGCGATCATCGCCGCGTTGTCAGTGCACAGACGCAGGGGTGGTGCCGTAAACCGCACGCCCATTCGTGCACACAACGCCTGAAGTGCGCTGCGAATATGGGTATTGGCAGCCACCCCGCCCGCCACAGCAAGCGCCGGGACTAAGGGCTGCAGTTCAAGATATATCTCCAAGGCGCGGCGTGATTTTTCGACCAGAACATCCGACACAGCGGCCTGAAACCCTGCACATAAATCACGGCGATCCTGCAACGGAATACCACCATTTTGCGCAATAACTTGATCACGCGCCCGCAATACGGCTGTTTTCAGCCCGGAAAAGCTTAGGTCGCAGTCGGGTCGGTCCAACAAAGGGCGCGGAAACTTGAACCGTTTGGCATCGCCCAGCGCCGCCTCTTGCTCCACATAGGGGCCACCGGGCTGTGGCAGCGCCAGCAGCTTGGCGATTTTGTCAAACGCCTCACCCGGGGCGTCGTCAATCGTGCCGCCCAGTCGTTGAAACACATCCGGCGCTTTGACGATCAGGAATTGGCAATGCCCACCAGACACCAACAGCATCAGATACGGAAAGGCCAACTGATCGGTCAAACGCGGCGTCAACGCGTGGCCCGCAAGGTGGTTGACGCCAATAATCGGCAGACCCGTCGCGGCAGCGATCCCCTTAGCCAACATCACCCCAGACAAGACGCCACCAATCAACCCAGGACCCGAAGTAACAGCGATCCCGTCAAGTTCACCCAAGCCCAGATCAGCCTGCGCCAACGCCTGCTCTACACAATGGTCCAACCGCTCTGCATGCGCGCGCGCCGCGATTTCTGGCACCACACCCCCAAACGCCGCATGCAGCGCAGATTGCCCTTCGACGACGCTCGACAGAATCAGCGCCTGCCCATCGGCGGTACGCCGCAAGACCGCCGCTGCCGTATCATCGCAGCTGGATTCGATTCCAAGGAAGGTCAGGGTTTGGGTCATGTGTCACGCACCCCAAGTGGCTTGATTTACGGCTGGTTTTGGGGGTAGCACCAACACCATGCCCGCACAATCCTTTGCACCGACATTCCTTCTGACTCGACCCGCCGCGCAAAGCGCGCGCTTTGCATCACAGCTGCATCAGGTTTTTGCACAATACGACATTGTGATCTCGCCCCTGTTTTACACGCAGTATTTTGCGCCCCCGCTGCCCAAGGGCCCGTTTGACGCCGTGATCTTTACCTCGCAGGCCGGGGTTGAGGCGGCCCAAAGACTTAACGCCCCCGGTTTGCCCAACAAAGCCTATTGCGTGGGGCCCGCCACCCAAAGCGCGGCACAGCTTGCAGGGTTTGACGCGCAGGGCACAGCGGGCGACCTGTCCGACCTGATCGGTCTGATCCAGACTGTCGCACCAAACGAACGCCTGCTTTATCTACGCGGGGCCGACGTTACTGCAGATCTCGACGCCATCCTCGACCACACACTAAGTCTTGTGGTTTACCAACAAGTTGAACAGCCCCTGACCGCCGAGGCGCGGTCGCTCTTGGCGGGCGAAAACCCGGTGATCCTTCCGGTCTTTTCCAAACGAAGTGCCCGCAAACTGTGTCACAAGCTGACCAATCTTCCACGCGGCTGTTCGATCTGGGGTGCAGCCCTTAGCGCAGCGATCGCCCACGACTTGACCCCGCTTGGCTGCGAAAAACTGGTCACCGCAAGCAATCCAAGCAACGACGCGCTCATATTTGCGATATCGCAGCTCATTGGCCAATCCTCGGCTTGAATAGTGTAAGGATGAGGCATTACCTTATCAAAAGCCACCCTAGTCCAAATTCAATTTAGCAAAGAGTGTGTCATGTCCGATATTGCCGGTCCGAACCAAGCAGATGCACCTTTGACGGGCGACGGTGTTGCCGCGACCAAGGGGGCCGCAATGGCCGCGCCCGCCAAGCCCAAATCCAAAGGGGGTTTTTGGTCCACCACTTTGGGTGGCGCCCTTGCGGCAGTGTTCGGGTTTGGAGCGGCGCAATATGTGCCGGCTGGCTGGCCATTCGCCCCAATTGCGTCTGGAATTGAGGCGGAACTGGCAAAGCAATCGGCACAGGTTCAGCAAATTCAAGAAACTCTCGCGGCATTGCCGAACATCGAAGGCACCGCAGCCCTTGATGCCAAAATGGCGGCGCTGGAAAGCAAAATTGCGGACCCCGCACGTATCGACCAAATTGACCAAAAGCTAAACGCGTTGACCGACCTTGTGGCAAGCATGCCCAGCAACGATGCAGCATCTTCTCCGGCGCTAGAGGCGGAGATACGTCAGTTGCGCGACGATCTGGCCGCGCTTAAAGCGGCTGGTGCGTCGTCAGTTCCGGTTGAGGTGACCAAACTGGTCAACGACACTAAGGCGCAACTGACCGAGGTGACAAACCAAGCCGCGAAAATCGCCAGCGACGCCGTTCAACGCGCCGCGATTGCACGGCTTCAAGCCGCGATGGACAGCGGCGCGCCTTTTGGAACCGTGTTAGAGGAACTCACGCTCGATGTGCCAGAACCACTGCGCGCCGCTGCGGCCGCAGGGGTGCCAACCCACGCCGCCCTGAAAGAAAGCTTTCCCGCAGAGGCACGTCTTGCGCTAGAGGCGTCCTTACGTGCCGATATGGGGGCAACGTGGTCTGACCGGATCACCAACTATTTCAAAAGCCAAACCGGTGTCCGCTCTCTGACCCCGCGTGAGGGGCCCGAACCTGACGCAGTACTTTCGCGCGCCGAGGCAGCGCTGCAAGCAGGTGATTTGACCGCCGCCTTGACAGAGTTGCAAGCCCTGCCAGAGGCCGGACAGTCTGCCATTGCCCCGTGGCGCGCGCGCGTCGAGCAACGACTTGCCGCGCAATCTGCCACCGACGCGCTGCTGCGCGCGACAGATCAGTAAGGGGACATTTATGCTTTGGTCCTTGGTAAAAGTTGTTCTCTTTGTCGCCTTTATCGCGGCGCTGACTTTTGGTGCCGACTTCCTTTTGGCCAATGACACAGGTCTGCGCCTGTCGGCTGCCGGATGGGAGCTGACCTTGGGCCCGATGCAAATGCTGATCCTCGCAATGCTGGCGGCGCTGGTGTTCTGGATCGTCATAAAAGTCGTGGGTCTGTTGATCGCAACCTTGCGATTTATGAACGGCGATGAGACGGCGATTTCGCGTTACTTTGATCGCAACCGCGAACGAAAGGGCTATCAGGCACTAAGCGAAGGCTACATGGCGTTGGCCTCGGGTGAGGGGCGCCTTGCGCTGATCCGTGCACAGCGGGCGCAAAAATACCTGGCCCAGCCCGAACTGACCACGCTTTTGACTGCCCAAGCCGCAGAGGCCGCTGGCGACACCACCCGCGCGACAGAGGCCTATAAATCGCTGCTGCAAACAGAGGCGACGCGCTTTGTGGGCATTCGCGGGCTGATGCACCAGAAACTGGCCGCAGGCGATACGCAAACCGCGTTAAAGCTGGCCGAACATGCTTTTGCGCTGAAACCAAAGCATTCCGAGACCCAAGATGTTTTGCTAAAGCTTCAATCTGAATCCGCACAGTGGAAAGATGCCCGCAAGACGCTTGCCGCCCAACACAAATCGGGGGCGCTGCCAAAAGATGTCTACCGTCGCCGCGATGCAATCTTGGCCCTGCAAGAGGCCAAGGGTGTGTTGGACGACAGCCAAAGCATCGAATCTCGCGAAGCGGCGATAGAGGCGAACAAGCTTTCCCCCGATCTGGTGCCAGCCGCCGCCATGGCCGCCCGCGCCTTGATAGAAAAGGGTGACAAGAAATCGGCCACCCGCATTTTGCGCAAAGCATGGGAGGCATTGGCCCATCCCGAACTGGCCGAGGCTTTTGCCGAGATAGAACCCGAAGAAACACCGGCCGCCCGTATCAAGCGGTTCAAACCACTGACAGACATGCGCGTTGGCGATGTTGAAACCAGACTGTTGCTCACCGAACTGCACATCGCCGCCGAAGATTTTCCAACCGCGCGCCGTGTGCTGGGAAATTTGCCAATCGAAAACCCCACCCAACGCGCTCTTGCCTTGATGGCAGCCATCGAGCGCGGTCAAGGGGCCGAGGATTCAGTCGTCAGGGCTTGGCTGACCAAGGCGGTGAACGCCCCGCGTGGGGCGCAATGGTGCTGTGACAAGTGTCAGGCGATTCATGGGCGCTGGCAACCGATTTGCGACAATTGCGGGTCATTTGATGCGCTTAGCTGGCGCGAACCGGCCCCAAGCATGTCAAAATCGCCCATGGGCTCGTCGTTGTTGCCCTTGATCGTAAACCCACCAAAACCAGTTCCGACAGCGCCTGAAATAGAGCCGGAAACAGTTGATCTTGCTGCCGTTGCAAGGGCCGGACTTCTGTAATCCGCCGCGAAAAGGCCACGGATGGCGCAGGCAGGCAAAGATCACCAAGACGCGCTTGGTGTCTTGAAAAGGTCAGATCGTTCGGCTATACGCAGCCCGCAGAACCAGGGTCTGATGCAACGCAGATGATCCGAAATGATACATGTAAGCCGCTTTAGCTCAGTTGGTAGAGCACATCATTCGTAATGATGGGGTCAGGTGTTCGAGTCACCTAAGCGGCACCATTTCCGTATCCGATAACATCCAAAGACATCCGAAAAACCCTGTGTTATAAGGGGTTTGACGATGTTGGGTTGTCCGATGATGTGCAGCCTCATCCAAGGAAATGCCCCATGTTTGGGGGCGCATCTGGGGGCATCGTGCAAGCGCCAAATTCCGATGCCCCCAACATGCCATTAAATGACACATCCATTCGAGCCCTTAAACCCAAAGATAAACCTTACAAAGTCTCTGACTTTGAGGGGCTATATCTGACTGTCACGCCAACTGGATCGCGGCTTTGGCACCTAAAGTATCGAATCGAAGGACGCGAAAAACGTCTTTCCTTTGGGGCTTATCCGCATGTGACGCTCGCGCAGGCGCGGAAGCTTAAGGATCAGGCGAAAGCTGTCCTTGCCGCTGGAAATGATCCGGGCGCGTTGAAGCAGGAAGAAAAACAGTCGCTGCGTGATAGTGAAGCGCCAAGTTTTTCGGCTATTGCCGCTGCATTTAAAGAGCGCGCGCAAAAGGAAGGCAAAGCACTGGCAACTCAAAGCAAAACCGAGTGGCTACTTGACATGGCGAATGCTGATTTTGGCAACAAGCAAATGGCCGAGATCAATCCGGCAATGATCCTTGGGTGCCTTAGGAAGGTCGAGGCAAAGGGAAACTATGAAACTGCGCGACGTTTGCGCGCGCGCATTGGTGGAGTCTTCCGCTATGCAATCGCCACCGGACTTGCGGAAACTGACCCGACATACGCCCTGCGCGACGCCTTGATCCGCCCAAAGGTGACATCGCGTGCCGCAATCACTGATCCAAAAGCCCTTGGCGGGTTAATGCGGGCAATTGATGGGTTTCATGGGCAAGTCACCACAAAGATCGCGCTGCAGCTTATGGCGTTGCTGGCCCAGCGCCCCGGCGAATTGCGGGCAGCAAAATGGGAAGAGTTCGACTTGGCCGCAGCAATTTGGTCGATACCTGCGGAAAGAATGAAAATGCGCCGCGCCCATCGCGTGCCGCTGCCGAAACAAGCACTGCGTTGGTTAGAAGAGTTGCGCCAATTCACTGGCAACGGCGCGATGCTGTTCCCATCTCTGATGTCAAATCTGAAGCCGATGAGTGAAAACACCCTCAACACCGCGCTACGTCGCATGGGGTTTACAGCTGAAGAAATGACATCGCACGGCTTTCGCGCGACATTTTCGACGCTGGCGAATGAAAGTGGCCTTTGGAACCCGGATGCAATTGAACGCGCTTTGGCCCACGTCGAGGCTGATACTGTTCGCAGGGCATACGCGCGCGGTGAACACTGGGATGAAAGGGTGCGAATGGCAGAGTGGTGGTCTGGCTATTTGGAAGCGGTGCGGGCAGGATAAGCGTTAGGATTGCATATTCTGTCTAGAGGTATTTGCGTTGGATGATGAATCAAGGGCGAGGGCCCACCACCAATTTCACATCATCTATCGGGTCGGCAGCAAACTAATGACGAGCGAAAAGCCCGAAGAGCCTCTTTGTCTCGGCGACATCTTTTTGCTCAAATCCTCCAAGATGTTCGACGATCTGATACGGCTGCGAAATACCTTCATCGACGAACTAAGCCAATATTCAAAAGAAGAGCTAACCGATGCGTTTGATATGCAAGGAGAGCCGATTTCCGTTGAAGGAAAACGTTGGTTCGCATCGGTACGGGATCGCATCCGGGACAAATATGATCGCTTGCCACTCTGGTATGGCGCGCCTTTTAACCTAGAAAATGAACTCGCTGACTTTGACTACTGGTCAAAAGCGGCCTTTCTCGACCTTGACGAGGCATTATTCCTATCAGTCGGATTAGAACCAAAGCCGAAGTTTCTTGAAGCGCTAAAGCCTGACACCAGCAAACGCGCAAACGCCGATCCAATCGTTGAGTTTATGCAGGCACGGAAAGAATTGTTTCGAAGGGAATTTAATCCTTACCGTGGCAGTACAACGCACAAAGCTTCGAGTTATCTAGATTGGATCAAGAGTGTGGAGCTGAAGGTTCATCCGGCCTTTTTGCGTATGCTTGAAAAGATGGTTCAGCGCACAGTCGTTGCCGACCCGAAGCCTAAAACAGAACTGACGTCCGATAGTTTGGAAATGTTTGATCCTCGGGAAAAGCTATCACTCGCAAAGTTGATCGTCGTAATTGCAATACGCGAATACGGATATGATCCGACCAGCAAGAAAAGCCCGATCCCGCGTGAAATCGAGAACATTGCCGCAGAACTTGGACTTACTTTGTCAAATGAAACGATCCGAAAATATCTTCAGCTTGGTTCACGCGAGCTTCCGAAGGGCTGGAAGCCAAATTGAAACTAATCGTCTTCCAAGTATGTAAATAAATATATGCATTATCAATATTTTACATTATTTTGTCTGCATTTTCCTAGTTTTGTCACAAACCATTAAGATCACTTCACATTGCCTCGAACGTTATCGCACCGAGGTCAATCATGCTGCACAATCCACTTTTCCCTCGGACAGGCTTTGTCCGCCTGTCCTCAATCCTTGCTCCGAATGGCCCGATCCCCGTCTCGAAATCGACGTGGTGGCAGGGTGTCAAAGAGGGCCGCTTCCCCAAACCGCAAAAACTTGGGCCACGCACTACGGTCTGGAAAGCTGAAGACATCCGCGCGTTGTTTGATGGTTCAGTCGATGGCTAAACATCCAAACGTTCAAGCTATTCGAGCAGCCCGCGCATATACGATTGACGAGGCGGCAAACGCTCTAAGGATCAATGAGGTTACCATCCGCGCATGGATCAAATGCGGGCTCCCAGCCATGACCACCAGCCGACCATTCCTGATTTTGGGCGAAGACTTGCGCGGCTTTGTGCTGGATCGCCGCGCCAAAGCAAAAGCCAAGCTCTCATCGGATGAGTTGCTTTGCTTGACCTGCAAAGCTGCGCGCAAGCCCTTCGGTATGTTGGTCGATCTGCACCTGCAAAACGGCAAGACGGCGCGCCTTGTCGGGCTTTGCGAGGTTTGCGGCGGCACTTGCAGCCGAATGATCAGCCAAGCCAAATTGGGCGATTTCGGCGGAATTTTCGATCTCGGCACCAATGCCGGGCTTCAGGCCTAAGGGATACACCCGATCTCCACTTAAAACTGCAATTCAAGAGGGCAAGCCAATGGCTCGGAAATTCAACGAAGAAAACGAACGCATCAAACGCCAATACTTGCATTTCCTGCGGGAGGCGAAGCGCTGCGATACCACAACGGTCGATAAGGTCGCGGATGCGATTTTGCGTTTCGAGCGTGGTAATGGCTACAAGCCTTTCAAGCGTTTTCACATTGAACAGGCCGTTACCTTCAAACGGCAATTGGAGGCTGACAAGAACGGCCGCACTGGAAAACCGCTGTCCAAATCAACCATCGACGGAACCCTGCGCGCGGTGAAGGCCTTTGTGCATTGGCTGGCAGGTCAACAGGGTTACAAATCGCGCATCACCTATGCGGATGCCGAATATTTCAACCTGAACGCCAAGGATGCCCGCATCGCCCACACGGATCGCGATGCGCCGCATCCGACGATGGAACAATGCCGCCACGCCTTCGGGTTGATGCCCAGCGCCTCGGTGATCGAACGGCGCAACAAAGCGCTGTTTGCCTTCCTTATGCTGACCTGCGCGCGGGATGGGGCCATTGCGTCGCTGCGGTTGAAGCACATCGACCTCGCCCAGTCTTGTGTTTATCAGGACGCCCGCGACGTCAGGACCAAAGGGGCGAAGACTTTCACGACTTGCTTTATGCCCGTCGATCCGGCCTATCTTGCGGCTTTTGTCGATTGGGTGAACTTCCTGCGCAGTGACAAGCTGTTTGGCAATGACGACGCGCTTTTCCCTAAGCCTGAAATGGGCGTCATGGATGGGGCTTTTGCAGTGATCGGCCTTGCCCGCGAACCTTATGCCAATGCAACGGCGATCCGCGAGGCCGTAAAATCCGCCTTCACATCTGCTGGCCTGCCTGCTTTTGGACCCCATAGTTTCCGCAAAACGCTGGTCAAACACGGCGATCAAATCTGCAAAACGCGCGAGCAGTTCAAGGCTTGGTCGCAAAACATTGGTCACGATTCCGTGGTGACCTCGATCAGCGCCTATTGTCCGGTGCCCTATGAGCGCCAAGCGGAACTGATCCGGGGCTTGGCTTAAGACCGCAACCACCCTACACCTTGGATAAGCAAAAAAAATTTGGGGCGGATATGTTTCAGCAGACCTTTAAGAACCTTGACGATATCATGTTCCAAGAACCCGGCTGCAACACCGAACTGGATTATGTGGAACAGTCGTCTTGGATGCTGTTTCTGAAATATCTTGACGATCAGGAACAGGAACGCGCGGTAGAGGCGCAATTGACCGACACTGCCTATAATTTTCTGTTCCATGAACGTTTTCGCTGGTCGGAATGGGCCGCGCCGAAGACGGCTGAGGGCAAGCCTGATCTTGACCGCACCCGCATTGGCGGCGATTTGGTTGAATTTGTTAATAACGCGCTGATGCCCTATCTGCGCGGTTTTAGCCAATCCGCCACCGCCCCCGATACCATCGAATATAAGATCGGCGAGATTTTCACCGAGGTGCGTAACAAGTTCCAAAACGGCTATATGCTGCGCGATGCCTTGGGGCTGATCGACCAGCTGACTTTTGGCAGCCAGGAACAAAAGCACGAACTGTCCGACCTGTATGAAACCCGGATCAAGAACATGGGCAACGGCGGGCGCAATGGCGGGCAATACTACACCCCCCGCCCGCTGATCCGCGCCATGATCGCCGTGACTGATCCGCAGCTTGGCGAAACCATCTATGACGGCGCGGCGGGGTCGGCGGGCTTTCTGTGCGAGGCGTTTGATCACCTGCGCCCCCGCGTCAAAACCCCCGACGATCTGCAAACGCTGGAACGCCGCACCTTTTACGGCAAGGAACAAGCTCCCTTGGCCTATGTCATCGGCCTGATGAACATGATCCTGCACGGCATCCCCGCGCCGAACTACCTGCGCACCGATACGCTGGCCGACCGGATTGCCGATATTGAGGAACGCGACCGCTACAACATCATCCTTGCAAACCCGCCCTTTGGCACCAACAAGAACAAACAGTTGCAGCAGAACTTTCCGATCAAATCGTCGGAATCCGCCTATATGTTCATGCAGCATTTCATCGAATCGCTCAAGGCAGGCGGACGCGCGGCGATTGTTATTAAGAACACCTTCCTGAGCAACACCGACAACGCCTCGGTTGCCCTGCGCAAGCTGCTGCTGACCGATTGCCACCTGCACACGATCTTGGATTGCCCCGGCGGCACCTTTCTGGGGGCGGGAGTGAAAACCGTGGTGCTGTTCTTTGAACGGGGCCGCAAATCGCGTGACATCTGGTATTACCAACTGAACCCCGGTCGCAATATGGGCAAGACCAACCCCCTGAACGACGCCGATCTGGCCGAGTTTGTGGCCTTGCAGAAAACCTTTGCCGTGGGAGATAAATCATGGATCGTCAACGCCCTTACCCTTGACCCCGCCACCTTTGATCTGTCGGTGAAAAACCCAAGCGCTCCCGAGGAAGCCCCCCTGCGCGACCCCGCCCAGATCATCGCCGACATGCTGGACCGAGACGCCGAAACCGCCGGGATTCTGGATACCATCCGGGGGATGCTGTGAAACCGGGGTGGGAGAAAACGACGCTTGGTGAGTTGTGCAAAATCGCTAGGGGCGGATCGCCTCGTCCAATCGAAAAGTTCATGACGGACGACCCAAATGGGATCAACTGGATTAAAATTGGGGACGCGACTAGGAGCGGAAAATACATTTATGAAACGCGGGAGAAAATCACTCAAGACGGGGTGAGCCGATCTCGGATGGTTCATGAGGGCGATTTTCTGCTCTCAAACTCGATGAGTTTCGGACGCCCATACGTCATGAAAACTTCGGGGTGTATTCATGACGGATGGTTGGTGTTGACTCCTGACACGAAACGCGCAGACCAAGATTTTCTTTACCACCTGCTTGGTTCCCCGCAGGTATTTCAGCAGTTTGACGCGCTTGCGGCTGGATCGACGGTTCGAAATCTGAACATCGGACTGGTTGAGCGCGTCAAAATCCCCCTCCCGCCCCTACACGAACAAAAGCGGATTATTGAGGTCTTAGATGCGGCCTTCGAAGGCCTGTCCCGCGCCCGCGCCCACACCGAAACCAACCTCCAAAACGCGCGGGAGTTGTTTGAGCAGTTAAGGGAAAAGACGCTATTTTCCGGCGAACATGAATGGGATTTGACACCGCTTGGAAGCCTGATCGACATAAAGCACGGTTATGCTTTCAAAAGCGAGTTCTTCACGGAGGTCGGTGACTTTGTTTTGTTAACCCCGGGAAACTACTTTGAAACTGGTGGTTACCGTGATCGAGGCGAGAAACAAAAATATTTTTGCGGTGAAATTCCAAGAGACTTCCTTTTGTCCAAAGGAGATCTTTTGGTAGCAATGACCGAGCAAGCGCCGGGGTTGCTCGGGAGTTGTATCGTTGTTCCGGACGACGAACGATTTCTTCATAATCAGCGACTTGGTTTGATCTCGCCAAAAGCTGGAGTTGAATTTTGTAACGACTATTTTGCACATGTTTTCAATATTGCCGGATTTCGCAAATCGCTCAGTGACACTTGCTCGGGAGCCACCGTTCGCCACACATCGCCATCACGGATACAAGCGGTGTCAATCCCATTTGTTGGCAGCGCAATTGAACAGCGACGAATTGCGGATCTTTTGACCGAATACGAAAACGAAACCTCCCTACTCCAATCCCACTACCGCGCCAAACTCGCTGACCTTGAGGCCCTCCGCCAAGCCCTGTTGCAAAAGGCATTTGCGGGGGAGTTGACGTGATGAAGCGCCCGCCGCCGCCGAACCTTGGCAAGGATGCGCAAGTTTTGGTGGCAATCGCAGCCCGTCATTGCCGAATGCCGCACCCGTCGGCGGTGGCCGCAATGGCGCGGGCGGTTTTTCCATCGATCCGGGCCAGCAGCACTCAGCCGCGCCTTAGCGTTGCAACCATCGGTGAAACGCGGCTGATGCATGATGACAACATGACGCCGCGCTGGGCCTTCCTGTGGGCGCATGGCATTGCCGACACCGCGCACCCAAACGGCTGGACATTTGCCCATGTCTGGACCGCCGCCCGCGACCCCGACGCCTATACGAACCTTGCCAATCTGGTGTTGATGCCCGAACCCCTTGCCAGCATGTCGGACAAACAAGGGCCGCTGATGCCCTATCTGCAACATCACGCGCAGACGGTGTATGGCTGGAAACCGCGCGGTGTTGAAGATGTCGCAAAGCCCGTGGGTTATGACGAAATCACTTGGGCCTATATGCCGCCCTGCGATGATCCAAGAAAGTTTGTGCGCGACCGCCTTGCTGTGCTTAACAATGAGCGCGTGAAGATCTTGCGAGAATTGATGAGTGAGGTGGATGACCGGGATGCATGACACCGAATCCGAGGCCGACACCCGCGCCAACCGCATTGATCCGGTTTTAATCGCGGCGGGCTGGCTGCCCCCCGATGCCCATGTCCGCCGCGAAGTGATTGCGCCCGGCCGTATCGTGCAAGGCGGCAAGCGCGCCAACCCGATGTCGGCGGATTATGTGTTGCACTACCGCGACCAGAAACTTGCGGTGATCGAGGCAAAACGCGCAGGCCGCGCCACCGCCGAAGGGGTTGCACAGGCCAAGGAATACGCCCAACGCCTGAACGCCCCCTTCGCCTATGCCACGAACGGTCTGACGTGGTACGAAATCGACATGAAAGGCGGCGAGTGCGAAATCGCAGCCCCGCCCAGCCCGCAAACCCTATGGGACCGCGCCTATCCCGCCCCCAACCCGTGGCGCGACCGTTTCGGGGCCGTGCCCTTCGAGGCTGGCGGCGGCAAATGGCAGCCCCGCTATTACCAACACAACGCCATCAGCGCCGCCCTAGAAGCCGTAGCAACAGGCCAGCGCCGCATCCTACTGACCCTCGCAACGGGCACCGGCAAAACCGGCATCGCGTTCCAACTGTGCTGGAAACTGTTTCAGGCGCGCTGGAACCTTGGCGGTGAACCCACCCGCCGCCCCCGCATCCTGTTCCTCGCCGACCGCAACATCCTGGCC
>JAAFIJ010000045.1 GCA_013298675.1 Rhodobacterales bacterium
CACATCCACCAAAACTGCACCAAATATCGCTGAAGCCAGTCTGCCCGGCGCGCTTGCCAATCCCTTGCAGGGCATGACCCTTAGTGTGGTCATCCCCGCCTATAACGAAGAACACGCGGTGCTTGCCACTGTGCGAGACGTGCAGGCTTGCCTTGATCCGACGGGGATAGAGTACGAAATCATTGTCATCGACGATGGGTCGGTAGACGGGACCCTTGCCCAAGCACAGTCCAGCGGGGCCACAGTCTTGGCCAACCAAACCAACCTTGGCTACGGCGCCACCCTGAAACGCGGCGTGCGCCATGCGTCGCATGAATATGTCGCGATCATGGATGCTGACGGCACCTATCCCGCGCGCTATTTGCCGCAGTTTCTGGCGCTGTGCCGCGAACAGGATATGATTGTGGGCGACCGGGGGGCCGCGATGAAAAACGTGCCCTTGATCCGGCGCCCGGCAAAATTCATGCTGAACAAACTGGCGTCCTTTTTGGCCGAGCGACGGTTGAACGACATCAATTCGGGCCTGCGGGTGTTTCGCAAATCGGAACTGATCCCGTTCCTGCCGCTGCTGCCGCAGAACTTTTCCTTTACCACCACCATCACCTTGTGCATGAGCTGTAATGGCAAGCGCATGATGTATGTGCCGATTGACTATGGCAAACGCGTCGGCAAATCAAAAATCCGCGCGGTGGATTTCATCAACTTCATCATCCTGGTGCTGCGGGTGATCATGCTGTTCAACCCGTTGCGCATCTTTATCCCGCTGGGATTGGTGTTGATCGGTATCGGTTCGACCAAGCTGATCTATGACATTTATATGGACAACCTGTCGGAGACGACGATCTTTGCCTTTCTTGCGGCCATCATGATCTGGTCGCTTGGGTTGATTGCCGACATGATTTCTCGTTTGCATTTGCGGCCCTGACCCATGGAAAAACCGAAATCTGGGCTGAATAAATGGCTGATCCGTGTCGTGGGATCGGCGCTGCTGTTGGGCGGTTTGTTCTGGTATTTGCCACATGAGGCGATCTTGACCGGGTTACGCCGCGTACCGCCCTTGGTCTTTGCGGCGGTGCTTGTGGCCTTTTTGGCCAGCCACGTTGTGGCGGCCGCCAAGTGGTGGCTGATCCTCGGGCGGCCTTGTGGGTTTTTGCTGGCGCTTCGGGCGCATTTTGGCGGGTTGGCGGCCAATCTGTGCTTGCCGGGATCAATTGGAGGCGACGCCGTGCGCGCCACGATGATCCACGGCGCGATGCGTGATGCGCCGAGGTTGACGGCAGGGGCCGTTGCTGACCGGGTGATTGATCTTTTGGCGCTGGTAATCTTGTCGGGGATAGGTGCGCTGCTGATCGGCAAAGACACCGCCGATCTGGGGCTTTTGATCAAGGTTGCGGCGGGGTTTGCAGCGCTTTCCCTAGCGATTGGTGTGGTGTTGCCCATCGCCTTGCCCCGGCTGTGGGCCCTGTTCCCCAACCTGCCCGGCCGCAAATTCGTGCTGGACATCAGTGCCGCCTTTGGTCAATTGGCCCGCCGTCCCGGTCTGCTGATCTTTGTTCAGCTGACATCGCTTGCTATTCAGGGCTGCCTTGTCTTGCTGGCCTACAGGCTTGCGCTCGCCGTTGGGCTGCAGGTTGATCTGGGGGCTTGGATTTTTGCATGGCCGCTGGCGAAACTGATTTCTATCCTGCCGATTTCGCTCGGGGGGCTTGGCTTGCGTGAGGCAACCTTGGCGGCGCTTTTGGTGCCGTTTGGCGCGATCGGCGCGCAGGTCGTGGCCGCCGGCTTGATCTGGCAAGGCGTGCTGTTCTTAACGGGTGGTCTGGGCGGTCTTGTCGTTCTTTTGTCACGTGACCATGCAAAGCAAGCCGTTCACGCAAAACAGGCCGTTGCGGCCAAAGACATTTCAAACCGAGTTTCGTAAATGACCCAACAGACATCGCCACAATCGACACTTCCATCGGTGCGCATCCTTGGTGCAGGGCCCGCAGGCATCGCCGCAGCGCTTGCTTTGCGCAAACACAACCAAGCGACCGTAGAGGTGCTGGAGCGCGCGTCGGGGCCGGGGGGCAATTCGACCTCGTTTCAGATTGATGGCATCTGGTGCGATTACGGATCACACCGGTTTCACCCGGTGGCTGATCCAGCCGTGCTGGGGGATGTAAAGGCGCTTCTGGGCGATGATCTGCTGCTGCAGCCGCGCCATGGCCGCATCCGTCTAGGTGGCGCTTGGGTGCATTTTCCCCTAAAACCGCTAGACGCCCTGCTGCGCCTGCCGAAATCTTTTGCGATCTCATTGTTGGGCGATAGCCTGACGAAGAAATTCCGCAAGAAATCGACCGGGCCGCAGACGTTCTCGACCGTACTTTATGACGGGCTTGGCAAAACCATCGCCGAGAATTTCTACTTTCCCTATGTCAGCAAACTGTGGGGACTGCCGCCCGAAAAGCTGGCCGTTACTTTGGCGGAACGGCGGGTGTCGGGCAGTTCGGTTGGTAAGATCCTTTTGAAAATGGCGCGGATGCTGCCCGGTTTGCGCGCGCCGACCACGGGGCGGTTCTTTTACCCGCGCAAGGGGTTTGGCCAAATTTCAACCGCCGTGGCCGCTGCGGCAGAGGCAAAGGGCGCGGTGTTCAACTACGGCACCAACATCACGCGCATTGAACGCGAAGGCACCTCGGTCAAGGCCGTTTGGACCCGCGAGGGCGACCAAGACCTGCGCCACGCGTCAGATCAGATCTATTCGACCATTCCCCTGACCACGTTGGTAAAACTGATGGACCCCCCGCCCCCCCCAGAGGTGATTGCGGCAGCGAATGCCATCAAGTTTCGCGGGATGATCCTGCTTTATCTGATCCTAGAGACGGACCAGTTCACCGAATTCGACGCCCATTACTTCCCCGAGCTGTCGATCCCGATCAGCCGGATGTCTGAGACAAAGAACTACTATTCCGCCACCGGTCCCAAGGGTCTGACCATTCTGTGCGCCGAACTGCCTTGCGATGCAGGTGAGAAGTGGTGGGATATGTCCGACGCAGAGCTTGGGGCGCATTTCTGCACATGGCTTGCGGGCGTGGGCCTACCCGTCACCGTGCCCGTGCGGCGCTGCGAAACCCGCCGGATTGCCCATGCCTACCCGGTCTATGACCTTGAATATGAAGCGAACTTTGACAAAATTGACAACTGGTTGTTGTCGCTTGACGGGTTGCTTAGCTTTGGGCGGCAGGGCTTGTTTGCCCATGACAACACCCACCACGCCTTTGCGATGGCCTATGCGGCTGCAGAGGTATTGACCCCCGATGGCCGCATCGACAAGACGCGCTGGGCCGAACACCGTGAGGAATTCCGCAGCCACCGGGTTGAGGATTGATCGATGCCACGCCCGGTTGTTGATATTTTGATGTATCACTCGATCTCTCATCAGGGGGGGCCTACGTCAATTGCGCCTGCGGTCTTTGCCGACCAGATGGCGGCCTTGGCCGAGGCGGGCATTCCTGTGATCAGACTTGATGATCTGCTCGCGGCGCGCGACGGGTCAAACGCGAGTAGGGGGCACAAGCTCTTGCCCGAGCAGTCGGTGATCTTGACCTTCGACGACGGGTTTCGCGACTTTGCAGAAACCGCCTTTCCCATTTTGAACCGGTACCACTTTCCCTCCATTGTCTACTTGCCCACCGCGCATATTGGTCGGGCCGAGGCGTGGCGTGGTGCCAATTCCCCCGCCCGCCCGTTGATCAGCTGGAATGGGGTGCGTGATCTGGCGGCGGAAGGTGTCGATTTTGGCAGCCATACCGTCAGCCACCCCGATCTGTGCGCGCTGGCCCCAGGGGTGCTGGCGGCAGAGTTGACACGTTCGCGCGCCGTGCTAGAGGACCGTTTGGGCCGCAGTATAAAGCATTTCGCCCCGCCTTACGGTCGGGCTGATCCGGCCGTGCGGGCCGAGATTGCCCGCCATTATGGCACCTCAGTGGGCACCCGTCTGGCGCGCGCAACCACATCTGATGATGTCCATGATCTGCCCCGGCTTGAGATGTTTTACTTCACCAACCCCAAAATCTGGCGTCAGCACCTGCGCCAGCAGGGGGGGCCATACCTGTTGGCGCGCCAAGCGATGCGGCGTGTCAAATCTGCCATTTCCATGCCATGGGACGCCGCATGATCAGTGACGCCAGAACCCTGCCCGCCGACACCACCCTGACCGCCGATATCGCGGTGATCGGGGCCGGACCTGCAGCCATCGCCATGGCGCGGGTCTGGGCGGGGCTGAACCTAAAAGTGCTGATCCTTGAATCAGGGGGGCTTGATCTGGAACCCGCCGCCCAGGACCTGCACCGCGGCAGCCGCTCTGGTGTGCCGTATTTTGAGTTGCACGAATCGCGTTTTCGCACTTTTGGCGGGTCGACTTATCGTTGGGGATCACGCTCTGCGCCGTTTCAAGAGATCGATATGATCCACCGGCCTTGGCTGGAAGCGCCGCACGGCCACAATGGCTGGCCCATCACCCGCGCCGCCTTGCAGCCCTATTACGACCGAGTGCCAGAGTTGCAAAACCTGCATGTGCCCTTTGATAATGAAAACCCTCCGTGGGAGAAATTTGCGGTCACCCCACCCAAACTGAACCCCGACACGCTGCGCTACGGCGCGTTTCAGTTTGGCAAAAACCTGCTGTTCGGAGAGGTCTACCGCGCAGAGCTTAAGGCCGCGGGCAACATTGACGTGCTGCTGCATGCCACTGTCACCCGCATCGCCGCCTCGGCGCGCGCCGATCACATCGACAGGTTGGATGTCAGCACCGATCAAGGGAAGCGGTTCACTGTCACGGCGCGCCGATATGTGCTTTCCACCGGCGGCATTGAAAACGCGCGGCTGCTGTTGTTGTCAGATGATGTGATGCCGATGGGGCTGGCCAATACGCATGACCATGTTGGCCGCTATTTCATGGAACATCCCACCGCGTCAGCCGGGACCGTCGAAACCGCGACGCCACAAAAGCTGCATGATATCTTTTCGCCCGGCCTGATTTCGGGACGCCTGATCGAAACATGCCTTGCCCCGACCCGCGCCATGATGGAAGAAAACCGCATCCTGAACGTAGCCGCCGCAACCCGGTTGAACGTGGGCGTCGATGCGACGCAGGCCTTGCGCGAAATCATGTGGAACATGCGCGCGCGAAAAATGCCGCGCACCCTTGGTTGGTATCGTAACAACAACTGGCTGAAAGAGCGGGCGGGCGCCATCGCGCGTGATCCGTTTTCGATCGTGGGCAATGTAGTGCGCCATGCCATGGGACGTCCAAAACGGTTCAAGATTGATTCCGTACGTCTGGAACTACGCAGCGAACAAGCGCCAAACCCACTGAGCCGCGTCACCCTAGGCACAGAACGCGATGCGCTGGGACAACGGCGCGCGCATCTGAACTGGGCGCTGAGCGAAACCGATTGGCGCAGCATGCAGGTCATGGCGCATCACGTGGGCGCAGAGATGACGCGGTTGAATTTAGGGACATTGCATCTGGCAGATTGGTTAAAGGGCGACACACCGTCCTGGCCCAGCGATCTTGTCGGCGGGCATCATCACATGGGCACCACGAGGATGAGCGCCGCGCCAAAAGACGGCGTTGTTGACGCCAACCTGCGCTGCCACGGCATCGATAATCTATTCATCGCCGGGTCGTCGGTCTATCCGACCTCGTCTTTCGTGAACCCGACGACCACCGTTCTGGCACTTGCGCTGCGCTTGGCCGACCAATTGAAAGCAGACCTTGCATGAGCATGGACACCCCCCTTCGCAGGCTGGCGCGGCTGATTTTGTCGGATGCGTCACGTCAAAAGATCACGTCCTTGCGCCGCAAGCATCGTCTGCAATGGCCACGCACGGGGACGATTGATTTTGGTGGTTTTGATCGGCTGACCCCGGTGTCGCAAGTGTTCGGCTATGACCGTGGATTGCCAATTGACCGCTATTACATCGAGGCGTTTCTGCAGACCAATGCCCGCGATATCACTGGTCGCTGTCTGGAACTGGGTGACCCCGGCTATATCAACCGCTTTGGGCACAATGTGACACAGGCCGATGTGCTGCATTACGTGCCGGGCAATCCGCTGGCGACCATCGTGGGCGATCTGACCAATGCCCCGCATATCCCTGACAATAGCTTTGACTGTATCATCTTTACCCAAACCTTACAGATGATCGTCGATCCGCGCGCCGCCCTGAGCACCATTCACCGCATCTTGAAACCGGGTGGCGTGGCGCTGATCACCTCTGCCGGGATTGCCAAAATCGGTCGCAAGCTGGGCCGCGATGATTGGGGTGAGTACTGGCATTTCACCAGCCAGTCGCTGCACCTTATCACGGCAGAGGTGTGGGGCGACGCGAACACCACCATCGGCAGCTACGGCAATGTGATGTCCGCTTGCAGTTTTCTGCAAGGTCTCGCCGCCGAAGAGCTGCTGCCCGTCCATCTGGATCATAATGACGAAGATTTCGGCGTCATCATCACCGCAAGACTGCAAAAAGGTGCCCTGTGAATACGTTTCGTCAAATTACCATCCTGAATACCGCCATCGCCTCGACCAATCTGGGCGATCAGATCATCATGGACGCGATCCGCAAACAGACCGATGCGCTGTTTCCCGATGATTTCGCGTTTTCGGTCGCCAGCCATGATTACATGGGGGCAAAATCGCGCGGGTTGATCCAGAAATCCGACTTTGCCATCGCGTCCGGCACCAACCTTTTGTCGTCGCGGATGTGGTTGCGCGCGCCGTGGAAGCTGCGCATGGCCGACGGGTTCCGCATAAACAACGTGGTTCTGATGGGCTGCGGTTGGTACCAATATCAACGCGCGACCGACCCCTATTCGCGCTGGTTGTTGCGGTCGGTGCTGTCGAAGAACCACCAACACGCGGTGCGCGACAGCTATTCGATGATCAACCTTGCCAAACTGGGCATCACCAATGTGGTGAACACCTCTTGCCCCACCCTGTGGGAGTTGTCGCCCGACTATTGCGCCACGCTGCCCAAGACCAAAGCGCGTGAAGTGGTGACCACCGTCAACACCTATATGCCCGACCGCGACGCTGACCGCCGCATGTTAGAGATTTTGGCCAAGCACTATGACCGTGTCCATATCTGGATTCAAACGGCGGGTGATTGGGCCTATGCCCGCGATCTGGTGCCCAATCTTGAACGCCTCGCCCCAAGTCTTGGCGCGTTCAACACGCTGTTGGAAACCCATCCCTCGCTTGATTACGTCGGCAACCGCTTGCATGCAGGCATCCGCGCGCTGCAACTGGGTCGCCGCGCGATTATCGTGGAGATTGACAACCGTGCCGCCGAAATGGGCCGCGACTTTGGCCTGCCCACCGTCGCCCGCACGGATTTTGCCAAGTTTGAGGCGATGATCACCGGACCCTTGCCGATCAAGGTCACCCCCCCTGTGGACCGCATCGCCGCATGGAAAGGCCAGTTCACCAAATGACGACTCGTCTTGCCAATCGCGATCTGTGGCTGCTGGGTCTGACCTGCGCCTTGGCACTGGTGCTGCGCCTGTGGCAGCTGAACGCCAGCCTGTGGTATGACGAAGTGCTAACCCTGACTGATTTCGTACGCTTGCCGCTGAAAAGCATTGTGACCACCTATAGCTCGCTGAACAACCACGTGTTCTTTTCGTTGCAAGCTCATGTGTCGACCGCGATCTTTGGCGAAAGCGCCTGGGCCCTGCGCTTGCCTGCGGTCATCTTGGGCGTGGCGACAGTGCCCGTTCTATTCGCGCTGGTGCGTCAGATCGGCGCGCCTGTGGTTTGGGCACATGTCACAGCGGTGTTGCTTGCGGCCAACTATCACCACATCTGGTTTTCGCAAAACGCACGCGGGTATTCCGGGCTGATCTTTTGGTGCCTTCTCGCCACCATCGCCTTTGTAGCCGGCGGACAGCGCCGTGCCGTGGCCCCGTGGGTCTGGTTTTCGTTGGCCTCTGCGGCAGCCCTATACACCCACCTGTCTGCCGCGTTTTACATAGCCTCGCTTGGTGTGATTTATCTGTTGCTTTGGCCTGTTGCGCGCCGCGCGCCCAGCACGCAAACGATCGGCTATGGCTCGGCCCTGCCGCTGATCTGCGTGCCCCTCACCATCGCGATTATCGCAGCCCTTTACGCACCCATGGTGCCGCAAATGATCACGGCCTTTTCTGCCGTCGCAGCCCCGACAACAGAGATCGCAACCGAAGCCGTGCCAGTTTGGCGCAACCCATTGTGGACATTGACAGAAGTCCTGCGCTCTGCGCCGCTTCCGTTGCCGGTGACCCTGCTGATCACCCCAGTGTTGCTGGCGATCCTGGCCATGGGTTTCGCGGCCATCTGGCGCCTGAATCGCGCCGTGGCTCTTGCGCTGCCTGTGTCGATTGCTTTGACCATGTTGGCTTTGGTTGCGGGCGGCATGCGCCTGTGGCCGCGCTATTTCCTGATTGATCTGCCGTTTATGCTGCTGCTTGCCACGGCAGGCACCGCTGCCCTTGCCGGATTTATCGGCAAGCGCTTTGGTGGCGCAAACGCCCTGAAAGCCACTGGCTGGGCGCTTGGCATCGCGGCGTCACTTTTGTGGGCCAGCCGCAACTATGTCTCGCCAAAACAGGATTTTCTGGGCGCTGTCGCTATGGTCAACGCCCAAGCCCAACCCGGCGATATCCGCGCCAGCTTTGGCCTTGCGGCGCGACCCCTGTCTACCTATTTCGCGCCTGACTGGACTGTGATATCCTCGGTCACAGATCTTGATTTAGCGCTTGCCTCTGGACACCCGGTTTGGGTGGTCTATGCGTTTAAGGACCACAGCCGGGGAACCTACCCTGACCTTATGGCGCGCATGGACGAAAGCTTTGTCGAGGTAGCGTCCCTGCCCGGAACCTTGGGTGGCGGCTATGTACAAGTGCTGCGATCAAACTTTGTGAACGATTGATGCCCCAATATGAGCTGCGACATGAGTTTGTTGCGAATATGGCCTTAAAATGCCACGTTTATTGACTAAATATCAAAAATTCCGCACCCTCTTTTGCGTGCGATGCCGTGTTTTTACAAGTAAATACCCCTTTTTGACGACTGCCTGTTTCGCCTTCTTCGACCCTCATTAAAACGGAACTTTCACAATGACCCTGCAAGACCCCAAGCCCGCGAAAGCACCTGCCCAGGTCGTCGATGTGACGGCAATAACCAAAGAGGCGCGCCACTATCTGCTGGATGAGCACGCGTTGAAATCCGAGCTGATGGCCAAGATCGACAAAGCCTTTCATGAGGGTATTGAAAAGTTTTCCGGGCCCGAAATTCGCCGTTTGGTCGAGCGCGATGGTCTCAGGAACATCCATCTGCATTTCCCGGTCGAAAAGGTCCGCCTGTTGGAGCACTACCTGCTCGAAGTTCTGGCAGATGATCTGTATTATTGGTCCTACCGCGTCGGCCGCGATACTTTGGGCATCCAGAACGAATTTTACATCGATCACCTGATCGTCATGCGCATTCACTATCCGCACCTTGTCGCCCGCAAAGCCAAGGCCGAAGCGATCTTGGCCCCGCCCTATCCGACCCGTGAACGCATGCGTTTGGGTATGGCCGCGCTGCGGAACCCCAAGATGCTGGGCTATGCCGTCAGTCGCGCTGTGGCCAAAAAGCTTGAGGCGCGGCGTGCGAAAAAGTCCCACGCTTATGACGCCAAGGCAACGCATGGCAACATCGCGATCCCGGCACGCGCACACGGTGCGCATGTGGATACGTGGTACGGACATTCCTATGACGGCATAAATTTGTGGCTGTCGATTGACGGAGTGGATGAGGGAAATACTGTGATCCTTTACCCCGGCATGTTTGGCCAGGAGGTAAAGTTTGATCCGGTTTCGATGTATCTGGCCGAAGGACAGGCGACCACCCGGCCGCTGAAATACGCGATGGACCCGGGGCAGCTTTTGGTGCTGAACCCAGAGATGTTGCATGGCACGCAGGTGAATATCTCGGATCAGACCCGCGTGGCGCTGACCACCCGGATCAACCCCCACAAACCCCGCTTTGCCAAAGAGGCGCCATTCCACTTTGAGTATTGGTACTCCTCCACTGATCTGGAGAAAAAGCGTTGGGGCCGGATGAGCGTATTCCCTCACAAGGAATACCTCGGTCAGCCGTCATGGACCAAAGGTCAGCCCTACAAGCATGAAAACATGATCAGCCGCCAGATTGACGCCAAACTTGAACTAGGCGGCGCTGCGGTGGATGTCGGTGCGATTGATGAAATGCGGCCCGGGTTGCGTCTGTCGGTCGATCTGCAAAACGCCAAGGCGATGATCTGGAACACCAAAGACGGGCTAAAGGCCTATTCGCGCAAGTGCCCACATATGGGGATTGATCTGGTCGACGGGTTCCAGGACGGCAAAGAGGCATTCTGCCCCGGCCATGGCATGCCTTTTGACATCGCTACCGGCAAATCCCCTTGTGAAGCATTCAAACTGCGCCAATACACCGCCTATGAGGAAAACGGCCGCGTCATGCTGATGCACCCAAAGTCGGCGGAATAGCGGATCAAGGGGCGGCAGGCGGATGTCTGACCTATCGATTTCTGCGCCAGCTTTGCCGGCCCTTACACCACTGCGGTTTGCATTGGTCACCACGTTCTATCCGCCCTTCAGCTTTGGCGGCGATGGGATTTATGTGCAAAGTCTGGCCCGCGCGCTTGTGGCGCGCGGCCATCATGTTGAGGTGATCCACGACACCAACGGCTACCGAAGCATGACCGGCACCGACCCCGAACTGCCTGTGGTGCCCAATCCTGCCGATGACGGCATCATTGTGCATCGCCTGCGCAGCAAACACCCCCTGCTTGCCGCCCTTCAGGTGCAACAGTTTGGCAAACCCGGCGTTCACCGGGCCGAGATCGCCGAATTGCTGGGTGACCGTTTTGACGTCATCCACACGCACAACATTTCTCTGATCGGTGGTCCCGGCATATGGGAGCTGGGGTCGGCGGTAAAATTGCATACCGCGCACGAACATTGGATGGTCTGCGCCTCACATATCCTTTGGCGCGACAACCGCGAGGTTTGCGACGAACGCCACTGCCTGCGCTGCGTCCTGAACCACAAACGCCCACCGCAACTTTGGCGCGCTACGGGGCTGCTGGAGCGCGCGGCGAAAAACGTCGACGCGTTCCTGATGCTAAGCGAATCGTCTGCCGACAATCACCGCCGTTTTGGCTTTACCCCGCCGATGACTGTGGTGCCGTCCTTTCTGCCAAACGCCCCGCCACTTGCCGAGACGGCCAAGGCCACCGTCCGCTCCCGCCCCTACTTCCTCTTTGTGGGTCGGCTGGAAGTGATCAAGGGCCTGCAAGACGTCATCCCGCAGTTCTCCGCCGACCTTGACGCCGACCTGTTGATCGCGGGCACCGGGGATTATGAACCCGAACTGCGCCGCTTGGCCCAAGGTCGCGCCAATGTTCATTTCCTTGGCCGCCTTGGCATGGACGAACTGCGCGTGCTGTACCGTGATGCACGCGCTGTCCTGACGCCGTCGCGTTGCTTTGAAGTGTTCCCGCTGGTCGTTTTGGAAGCTTTCCGCGAGTCCACGCCCATCATTGCGCGCGATTTGGGCCCCTATCCCGAGATCATCCGCGAATCTGGTGGCGGCTTATTGTTTAGCGACGATCAAACCCTGCGAGCGGCCCTAGACCGGATGATCAGCGACTCGGCGCAAGCCACCAAAATGGGCGCGGACGCTTTTGAAACCTATCAACGGACATGGACCGAAGACATGGCGCTTACCGCCTATTTTCAGGCGATTCGGGCCGCAGCCCTTGCAGCAGACCGCCTGAAAACGGCGCAAACCTGTGGATTGTGGATCGATGCGATACAATGACCCCAGCCCCGTGGGATTTGACCTTCGAAGAACCGATCCTGTTCATCAGTTTGGCGAATAGGTTTTGGAATCGGACGCAAAAGTGTTAGGGTCGTCTTAATTGTTCCACCTTTTTTTGGTACCACCGGTTTTAGCGGCGTCGGTTAAGAAGAGATTCTCTTTCCGGTACGAGTGAACTTTTTTTCATTGCTTTCAATCGAATTCGGCGAGGTAATTGTGAACGTGGTCAGCATCGACAAGAAATCCCCGGTGGTCATTATCGGCGGTGGCCCCGCTGGACTGACGGCGGCCTACGAACTGCAGAAAAACAGCAACCTGCATGTTCCGCTGGTCTTTGAAGGCTCGGACATGGTTGGCGGCATTGCCCGCACCGAAACACATAACGGCTACCGTTTTGACATCGGCGGCCACCGCTTTTTCACAAAAGTCCCCGAAGTAGAGGCGATGTGGCAAGAAGTGTTGAGGGATGACTTCATCACCGTCCCGCGTCTGAGCCGCATTTATTACCGTGGCAAATTCTTTGACTATCCGCTCAAGCTTTTCAACGCGCTGGTCAATATCGGTGCGTATGAAAGCATGCGAATCATGCTTAGCTATTTCAAATGGCAGGTCCGCCCCAGTCAGAAAGAAGTGAACTTTGAAGAGTGGGTGATCAACCGCTTTGGTGGCCGTCTCTATATGCACTTCTTCCGCAGCTATACCGAAAAGGTCTGGGGCATTCCGCCGACAGAAATTCGCGCCGATTGGGCGGCACAGCGCATCAAAAGCCTGTCGTTGTTCAAGGTTGTTTGGAACTCGCTGACCGGCGCCAATGATACCTCGTCTTTGATCGAAGAGTTTCAGTACCCGCGTCTTGGTCCGGGGATGATGTGGGAAAAGACCCGCGATATGGTGCGCGAAAAAGGTGGCACGGTTCAGATGCGCTCTGAAGTC
>JAAFIJ010000046.1 GCA_013298675.1 Rhodobacterales bacterium
GATTCCGCGATAATCGGACACCCAATTGTCGTTTTTTGACAGGGCATAGGCTGGGAAAAGGCCATAGTTGTACGGGGCAACAGGCATTAGAAAGAGGTGTGGTATGACAATTGTGGTTCAAGTTTCAGCAGGTCCCGGCAATTGGGAGCGTTATCACGCGCCGCTGACCCAAGCGTTGCTGGATGTAGGAATTGACGCCACCGTCACTCAAACCGCCGCACCTGAGACAGTTGATTATCTGGTCTATGCGCCTTCATCCCCGCTACAGGATTTCACCGCCTTTAACCGTTGCAAAGCCGTACTTAGCCTTTGGGCCGGGGTGGAACGCGTGGTGGGGAACCCAACACTGACGCAACCGCTGTGCCGCATGGTCGATCCGGCACTGACCCAAGGCATGATCGAATGGGTGACAGGCCATAGTTTGCGCCATCATCTGAACTTGGATCAGTATATCAACAATCCAGACCGGATCTGGAATCCCGAATGCCCACCTTTGGCCAGTGAACGTGTGATTGCCATGCTGGGTATTGGTGCGCTGGGGCAGGCCTGCGCGCAATCTTTGCGCAGTTTGGGATTTCACGTTTTGGGCTGGAGCAGAGCCGCCAAAGTGATCGATGGGATACAGTGTTATCACGGTGACGACGGGCTGAAATCTGTTCTGCAACAAGCCCAGATCGTGGTGACCTTGCTGCCAAAGACAGCCGAGACTGAAAACATCCTGAACGCGCGCGCGCTTGGTTGGCTGCCGCAGGGCGCGGTGATTTTGAACCCGGGCCGTGGGGCCTTGATTGATGACGATGCTTTGCTTGCGGCACTTGCGACGGGACAGGTTGCACATGCAACTTTGGATGTGTTCCGGGTAGAACCCTTGCCACTTGATCACCCCTTTTGGGCGCACCCGCAGGTCACAGTCACGCCGCACATTGCCGCAGATACCCGGCCCGCGACCTCTGCAAAAGTATTGGCAGAGAACATTCGCAGGGGTGAGGCGCATGAGCCGTTCCTACATCTGGTAGACCGCCATCAAGGATATTAGCGGCGACGATTAGCGCGACCGGCGAAAGAACCGGGTTCGGGTATAAAGCTCTTCCAGCCGCTTCATCCGCTTTTCGGTCGCATCCCATTGCAAGTCTTGCACTGCGGCCAAAAGCGTCTCTACCAACACCATCAAGGTCACGTTGGAATCCCACGCCGAGGGTGCCTCGGTGTGACATGCCAAAGTGTAGGTGGCGTGCTGCACCGCAGGCGAGACCCAGCGATCTGTGATCAGAATAATCTCCGCCCCCTGCTCACGCGCAATCTCGGCAAACTGAAGGACCGCGTTTTCATATCGGCGGATGTCGAAAACCACCAACACATCCCCAGGTTTCAGGTCAATCAGGGCTGTCGGCCATGTCGAGGAACTGTCTGACAACAACGTGACATCAGAACGAACAACCTTCAACAAAGACGTAAAGTAATCCGCCATCGAATGGGTGATCCGCCCGCCCATTGCAAACACATGTCGATCGGCCGTGGCCAATAACTTTGCGGCGGCGTCAAATTCGGCATGATCAATCTGGCCAAAGGTCGCTTGCAAATTGGCCATCACGGCATCGGCAAACAAGTTCAAAACATGGCTTTTGGGAACGCCCGTCGCCCATCGGTCGTGTTTGGCAATGGGTGAGACAAGCATCGCCTCGACTTCACCGCGAAGCGAGTTTTGAAAATCCGGATAGCCTTTGTACCCCAGCTTTTGCGCAAGACGCACCACTGTCGGCGTAGAAACCAAGGCCGCCTTCGCAAGTTGGGTGATCGATCCCAGGGCCGCAACCGGGTAATGCGACAGAATATGCGCGGCCAATTGACGTTCGGCGCGCGTCAGGCCCTGCAAGGCCGCCCGCAATTGCTCGTCAACCGGAATCGCATCGACCATCACGCCAAACCCCCAAAATCCGACCATATGTAAGCATGCGCTATGCTTTTTGGAAACATCGTAACAGCCGCGCGCAAAAAGAAACATTCTTGACAGAACCGTGCCAAAACGAGACGCTTGCGGTGCAATCAAAGGCGACTCGTCACATATGGCACTTTCAACCTCGCGACCATCAACACAGCGTTTTGACCCGGTGATCGAACATCCGGACGCGAAGGGGCGGTTCATTTTTGTGTGTGAGCACGCATCAAACATGATCCCGGCTGAATGGGGTGATTTGGGTCTGACCGCAGAGCAACGCATGGCGCATATCGCGTGGGATCCGGGTGCATTGGCGGTGTCTCGCAAACTGGCGGAGCTGATGGACGGTGTGGTGATCCACGCGCCGGTCAGCCGTTTGGTTTATGACTGCAACCGCGCGCCGGATAAGGCCAGTGCAATGCCAGAAACGTCTGAAATTTATGATGTTTCCGGAAATCGCAATATATCGTCGCAGGAGCGTTTGCGCCGGACCGAGGCTGTTTACTTGCCATGGGCCAACGGCTTGCACAATCTGATTGCGGGACGCATTGCCCTGGGCTTGCGTCCAGTGATCGTAACGGTGCATTCGTTTACACCCGTCTATCAAGGCAAGCAAAGGCACGTGGAATTCGGGGTCATTCACGACAACGATCTTAGTTTGGCGGTGGCAATTCAGGCTGCTGCGTCAAAACACACGCGGCTGCATACGAAATTGAACGCGCCCTATTCAGCGGCGGATGATGTCACGCATACATTGCGCGCCCAAGCCCTGCCTTACGGGTTGCCGAATGCCATGCTTGAACTTCGCAATGATCTGATTGCGACAAAATCTACCCA
This sequence comes from Rhodobacterales bacterium, assembly GCA_013298675.1. GTDB lineage: Bacteria > Pseudomonadota > Alphaproteobacteria > Rhodobacterales > Rhodobacteraceae > JAAFU01. The sequence continues at coordinate 2,774 of JAAFIJ010000046.1, forward strand.
AAATGAGATGGCGGAACTTCTTGCACCGATTTTGAACATGGGATTGGTGGAAATTCAGCGTCAAGCAAAAGCCAGTTAATCCAGCCGAGAACATTTGCTTTTTTGAACCTAGGGACAAGGTCCCTGTACGAAAAGTACCCCGATACGTGATCAGAACGTGGGGTTAAAAGGATTTGTGAAATGCCAGGAAATTTAACACTAGAGCAGCTAAGGGTCGCGGTCAAAGCTGGTGAGATTGATACCGTGCTGGTCGCCGGCATCGATATGCAGGGCCGTTTGGTGGGCAAGCGGTTCCATGCGCAGTTCTTTGTGGATGGCGGTTGGGAAGAGACTCACTGCTGCAACTATCTGCTTGCTGTCGACATGGATATGACCACGGTTCAGGGCTATGCGTCGTCAAACTGGCAATCAGGTTACGGTGACCATATTCTTAAGACCGATATGAGCACGCTGCGCCGGGTGCCGTGGCTGGAAGGCACGGCAATGGTATTGGCGGATACGTTGGACCACCATCACAACCCCGTGCCGCATGCGCCGCGCAACATCCTGAAACGGCAAGTAGAGCGCGCGAACGCCATGGGCTTTGACGCGATGATGGCCACCGAGCTTGAGTTCTATCTGTTTGAAAACAGCTACGAATCCTTGCGAGACAGCAACTACACTGGTCTGAAAGCGGTTTCCGCATATAACGAAGACTACCACATCTTCCAGACCACCAAGGAAGAGGGCGTGATGCGTGCCATCCGCAACGGCTTGTTCGGGGCCGGTGTGGCAATCGAGAATTCCAAGGGTGAGGCAGACGCGGGCCAAGAAGAGGTGAACTACCGCTACTCTGACGCGCTTGATACCGCTGACAACCATTCGATCGTCAAGCATGGCATCAAAGAAATTGCCTGGACCAAGGGCAAGTCTGTGACATTTATGGCCAAGTATGATCACCGCCGCGCGGGATCATCGTCGCATTGCCACCAATCCTTGTGGACCAAAGACGGTAAGCCCGCCTTTGAGGATAAGAACGACGAGCACGGTATGAGCCAGTTGATGAAGCATTACATCGCGGGGCAACTGGCCTATGCGCGCGAAATGACGGTGTTTCTGGCGCCCTATGTGAACAGCTACAAGCGGTTCACCATCGGGATGTTCGCGCCGACCAAAGCAGTGTGGTCAGCCGATAACCGCACAGCAGGGTTCCGCGTGTGCGGCGCGCACAGCAAAGCGATCCGAGTGGAATGCCGTATCCCGGGTTCGGATGTGAACCCCTATCTGGTTTGCGCGGCACTACTTGCAGCGGGGATTGCCGGGATCGAGCAAAAGCTGGCGCTAGAGCCCGAAATGAAGGGCGACATGTATGCAGCAGGCGGCGTTCGCGAAATCCCCAAGAACCTGCGCGAAGCGGCTGATCTGTTGAACGGCTCTGCCATGTTCCGCGCGGCCTTTGGCGACGACGTGGTGGATCATTACCACCACGCGGCGCAGTGGGAAATTTCAGAGGCTGACCGCGTTGTCACAGACTATGAAATTCAACGCCTGATGGAGCGTGCGTAAAACTTTGGGGCGGGGGAATTGCCCCTCCGCCTTATTGACCAATTACCTGATAGACCAATAAATGGGGTGGCCACAGCGCGCACCCAGAGGAACGACATATGAAGCCCATTCAACTTATTTCTCCGGTCGACGGTTCGGTTTACGCCGAGCGCACGCCCCTGACGCTCGAAGCCGCCGTTGCTGCCGCGGCGCGGGCCAAAGCCGCACAAAAGACCTGGGCCGCGCGCCCGTTGGCCGAGCGGATTGCCCTGGTCAAGGCCGCTGTGACCAAACTGAACGAAATGACCCCGCAAGTCGTGGAAGAAATCGCTTGGCAGATGGGTCGCCCGACCCGTTATGGCGGCGAATTCGGCGGCGTTAACGCCCGCACGGACTATATGTCGCAAATTGCTGCCGAAACGCTTGCGCCACTGATGATTGAAGACAGCGACAAGTTCCGCCGCTATCTTGCACGCGAAGCCTTGGGCGTGGTCTTTATCATTGCCCCGTGGAATTATCCTTACCTGACCACGATCAACACACTGGTTCCGGCCCTGATTGCGGGCAACACAGTTGTCCTGAAGCACGCAAGCCAGACCATGCTGGTGGGCGAACGTTTGGCCGAGGCTTTCCATGCCGCAGGCATCCCGGCTGATGTGTTCCAAAACATCGTGTTGGACCACGCCACCACCGAACATCTGATCGCCAGCCGCGCCTTTAACTTTGTCAACTTCACCGGATCGGTCGGTGGCGGTCAGGCGATAGAGCGCGCGGCGGCGGGCACGTTCACCCCCTTGGGTCTGGAACTGGGCGGCAAGGATCCGGGCTATGTCCGCGCTGACGCTAATCTGGATGCGGCCGTAGACACGTTGATGGACGGTGCGATGTTCAACGCAGGTCAATGCTGCTGCGGAATCGAGCGCATTTATGTGCACGAAAGCCTTTACGATGCATTCGTCGAGAAAGCCGTAGCGTGGGTGAAAACTCTTAAACTGGGCAATCCGTTTGACCCCGAAACCACCATGGGTCCGATGGCCAACAAGCGGTTTGCCGCTGTGGTGCGCGGCCAGATCGCCGAGGCGGTTGCAGCCGGGGCAATACCGCTGATCGACCCCGCATTGTTCCCCGCCGATGATGGCGGCGCCTACCTTGCACCGCAGATTCTGGTCAACGTGGATCATTCGATGCGGGTGATGATGGAGGAATCCTTTGGCCCGGTTGTGGGCATCATGAAGGTCAGCTCTGACGCCGAGGCCGTCGCCTTGATGAACGACAGCCCTTACGGGCTGACAGCGTCGATCTGGACCCAAGATTACGAAACGGCCCAAGAAATTGGCCTTCAGATTGAAACTGGCACGGTGTTCATGAACCGCGCCGACTACCTTGATCCGGCCCTGTGCTGGACGGGTTGCAAAGACACGGGGCGCGGCGGCAGCCTTTCCTATTTGGGTTTCCATTCGGTGACCCGTCCGAAATCATATCACCTAAAGAAAGTCTGACATCATGACCCATAGCGTTCCCAATCGGAACTGGTCCTACCCGACCGCGATCAAGTTTGGTGTGGGCCGGATCGCAGAACTGGCAGAGCATTGCGCAGCGGCAGGCGTTAAAAAGCCTCTGTTTGTGACGGATAAGGCATTGGCAAACCTGCCAATTACCGCTGAAGCCGTGGCGGTACTCAAGGCGGCAGGTCTTGGCACCGCGGTATTCTCAGAGGTCGATCCTAACCCGAACGAAACCAATATGGCAGACGGGATTAAGGCATACCTTGCTGGCGGCCATGACGGGGTTATCTGTTTTGGCGGTGGGTCTGCGCTCGATCTGGGCAAGATGATCGCGCTGATGGCGCATCAGCGCGCGGATCTGCTTGTCTGGGATCTGGAAGATGTCGATGACTGGTACACCCGCGCGGATGCGTCCAAAATCGCACCGATCATTGCCGTGCCCACCACAGCAGGCACCGGGTCTGAAGTGGGCCGCGCCGGGGTTTTGACCAATTCCGTAACCCATAAGAAAAAGATCATTTTTCACCCCAAACTCTTGCCCGTGGTTGTGATTTGCGACCCTGCCCTGACCGTTGGTATGCCGCGTTTCATCACCGCAGGGACAGGTATGGACGCGCTTGCGCATTGCCTTGAGGCATATTGCAGCCCGTTCTATCACCCGATGAGCCAAGGCATCGCTTTGGAAGGCATGCGTTTGGTGTTTGAAAACCTGCCGCGCGTCTATTCGGACCCGAGCGATCTGGAAGCCCGCTCTCATATGATGAGTGCGGCCGCCATGGGTGCGGTAGCGTTCCAAAAGGGGTTGGGGGCGATTCATTCGCTTTCGCACCCTGTGGGCGCTGTTTACGGTACGCATCATGGCACCACCAACGCGGTCGTCATGCCAATGGTTCTGGATTTCAACCGCAATATGATAGAGGCGCGCCTTGACAAGGCCGCAGCTTATATTGGCATCAAGGGTGGGTATGTAGGTTTCTACAAGGCTGTTCTCGCCTTGCGCAAAACCCTGAACATTCCAGAAAGTCTGACTGCGCTTGGGGTCAAGCGTGAGGATTTGGACATGCTGACCGATATGGCGCTGGAAGATCCGTCTTGCGGTGGCAACCCGGTTGTAATGACCAAGGAAAACACGCGCGCCCTGTTTGAGGCCTGTCTATAACACGGCAATCTGGGCTGGTCGGATTACGAAATGGCACGACCAGCCCCGGTACCCAATCCTTAGGTAAAATCCGGCCATGTCCCCTGCCCCCACATATGAGGTTGCAATTATCGGGGCTGGGGTGATTGGCCTGGCCATCGCAGAGGCGCTGGTCGCGCAAGGGCACGAGGTTGTGGTAATTGACCCCGGCACGCCCGGCATGGGGGCAAGTTACGGCAATGCTGGCACCGTTGCCGACTATGCCGTGATGCCCGTAGGCACGCCGGATGTGCTGCGCAATCTGCCGCAACTTTTGTTCAACAAACACTCTCCACTTGCTTTGCGCCGTGCAGCCCTTCCGTCGCTTGCGCCGTGGCTGTTGCGCTTTGCTGGTCAGTCCTTGCCCGGTCCTGCGCGGCGCAACGCGCAAGCAATTGCCGCACTTGTCGCCGATGCCTGCCCGTCCTGGCGTGCAATGGCCGACCGGATTGGAGCCGCGCACATCTTGCAAAACCGGGGCTGCCTTTACCTCTATGAGACAGCATCCGCTTTTCGCGCGGCCGAGGCGGACATGGCATACCGTCGGGGGTTTGGTATCAAAGCAGAGCTGATCTCTCGTGATACGGTTGCGCAAATGGAACCCGGCTTACCACCCATTGAAGGCGGAGCTGCGTTTTTTCCTGATGCGGTCTTTATGTCAGACCCCGGTCAGATGGTGGCAGCATTGGCCAAGAAAGTTTTTTCGGGCGCGCAATTTGTGCAAGCGCGGGCCGACACATTGCTGCGCGTCAACGGGTTGGTGCAAGTGAAAGGACCGCAGCTAAACCTGTCGGCCCAAAAAGTGATCATCGCGGCCGGCGCGCACAGCCGAGCTTTGGCAAGGTCGGCAGGCGACCGGGTGCCGCTGGATACAGAGCGCGGCTATCACGTGGAATGGGACATGGCCGAGCCATTACTTTCAAGACCCGCCTGCCCCACCTCTCGGGGGTTTTATCTGTGCCCGATGTCGGGGCGGCTTCGGGTGGCGGGAACAGTGGAACTTGGCGGTCTGGCCTTACCACCTTCGCCGCACCGCATAGCCCGACTGATAGAGGGGGCGCGGACCATATTTCCGCATTTGGGCGCACCTGACCGCGATTGGATGGGTTTTCGCCCATCAATGCCGGACAGCCTGCCGGTGATCGGTCCGTCGCGCGCAGGTACAGACATCATCCATGCTTACGGTCACGGACATATTGGCCTGACACTTGCCCCGATAACAGCGCGGCTGGTGGCGGCATTGGTGATGGACCGCGCGCCCGAGATCGAGCTTTCTCCCTATTTGCCTAGCCGGTTTCATTGATCAAACCCAGCTGGGCCAAAGCAAAAGGCTGCCCTTGCGGACAGCCTTTATCAATATCACGCGAGTCGCGTTTTAACCAAGATAGGCCATGACGTGCGGCTGAATTTCGTGCCAACCTTCCCACATCATTTTCAGCGCAACATAGACGATGATCGCCAAGCCGACATAAGCAATCCAGCGATGCTTGTTCAACAAGCGCGCTATGAAGGACGCAGCCAATCCCATCATGGCAATCGACAAAGCAAGGCCGATGACCAGAACGGTCGGGTGATCTTTGGCCGCACCCGCCACGGCCAGAACGTTATCAAGGCTCATCGAGACATCAGCGATCACAATCTGCCAAGCAGCCTGTGCAAAGGTTTTCTTTGGCGCGCCGCCTGCAACCGTGCCGTCTGCGTTCAAATCGTCGCCTGTCAGCGCCTCTTCGGCCATGTTCTCTTCATGGCTGCCGTCACGCAGCTCTTTCCACATTTTCCAGCAGACCCAGAGCAACAACAGACCGCCCGCAAGCAAAAGGCCAACAATGGCCAAAAGCTGCGTCGTGATCAGGGCAAAGCCAATGCGCATAATTGTTGCAGCGGCGATCCCCACGAGGATGGCTTTGCTGCGCAGTTCTTTTGGCAAACCTGCCGCAGCAAGGCCGATAACAATGGCATTGTCGCCGGCCAGGACCAAATCAATCCCGATCACTTGCAAAAGCGCCATAAAACCTTCGTAGGTGAAAATTTCCATCGGTCCCTCATCCGTTAAACGCCTTAATGGCTTGGAACCCGTTTATGATGTGATCTGGCGACAATCAAGCGACGCAGGTTTGGAAACCGGCGAAAATCCTTTATGCTGCGGCGCAAAATCAAAAGAAATGAAGCATTTGCACGCGTGTGCGCATCAGCCAAACCTGCGTTAAGGGGCTTGATGGATCGCCTGCCACGTTACAGCATCCCGGGCACAACTTGATCAGGGGGCCGGTGACCATCGGCAAAGGTCTTGATATTGATGATGACTTTTTCGCCCATCTCAATCCGCCCCTCAATTGTGGCAGAGCCCATATGCGGCAGCAAAACTACATTTGGCAGGTCCTTTAGTTGCGGGTTAACTTCGACGCCATGTTCATAGACGTCCAACCCAGCACCTGCGATTTCACCCGCGCGCAGGCCCCGCGCAAGAGCGTTTTCGTCAATCACTTCGCCGCGCGACGTGTTCACGATGACTGCTGTCGGTTTCAACAACTTTAGACGACGCGCATTCATCAAGTGAAATGTTGATGGGGTATGCGGACAGTTGATTGAAATGATGTCCATCCGGCTGACCATCTGATCAAGGCTATCCCAATAGGTCGCCTCGAGGTCCGCCTCGACCTCTGGCCGCAGGCGTTTGCGGTTGTGATAATGCACTTGCATGCCAAAAGCACGAGCGCGGCGCGCGACCGCCTGTCCGATGCGTCCCATGCCCAAGATCCCCAAGCGTCGGCCCGCAATGCGCCCACCCAGAAAGGCCATTGGCGACCAGCCTTCCCATTTTCCGGCTTGCATTGCGGCCAGCCCTTCGGGAATACGGCGGGTGACAGCAAGCATCAACGCCAGCGTCATGTCAGCAGTATCTTCGGTCACAACACCCGGAGTGTTTGACACCAAGATCCCCCGTTGACGTGCGGTCGCCACATCCACGTGGTCGATGCCTGCACCATAACTCGCAATCAATTTCAACTTGTTACCTGCCTGTGATATCAGGCTGGCGTCGATATGATCGGTAATGGTCGGCACCAAGACATCAGCCCTCGCCATGGCCGCGCCCAGTTCTTCACGGCTCATCGGGCGATCATCGTCGCGCAGTTCAACGTCGAATAGCTCCTTCATGCGGGTTTCAACTGGCTCGGGCAACCGTCGGGTTACGACGACATTGAGACGCGTTTCGGGCATGTTCGATCCGTTCTACTTTTAAAAAGCACGTTAGAGTGTCAAAATGGAACGAAGCGGGGGATAGCACAAGCCCCCGTTCACACAGCTGGTGTGGCAAAAGCCAGCGACCTTTGGTAAACACGGTGAAAAGCTTGGGCAATTGCATGAAATATACTGTTTTGTTGGCATTTTTGGCGGCCAGTTTCTTAGGGTCGATTGCGGCAGCACCAGTCTATGCCCAAGAAGAAGCAAGCGCCCAAAGCCCCTCGGCCCAGAGTTTGACCAAAGACCCTTCAAAGGGAAGTGTCACCAATTTGGATATTCCCCGCTATGTTACATTGAAGGGCGGTGAGGGGAATGCCCGGCGCGGGCCGGGGCTTACCCATAAAATCGATTGGGTGTTCACCCGATCGGGAATGCCGCTAAAGGTCACGGCAGAGCATGAAAATTGGCGCAAAGTTGAGGATTCGGAAGGCATGGGCGGGTGGGTGCACTATTCGCTGTTGTCAGGGTCGCGGTCCATTCTGGTGACGCGCGATTTAGCAGAATTTTACGACTATCCTGATCCAGCCGGCCAGGTTCTGTTTCAGGCAGAAAGTGGCGTAGTGGGTAAGCTGTTAGAATGCCAACTGAACTGGTGCCGTGTCAATATTCAGGGCGAAAAAGGGTGGGCGCCAAAAACCTCTCTTTGGGGTGTCGAGCCACAAGAACTGGTCGAATAGTCTACAAGTTCGCTTCGGATTGAATGGTCAAATCGAACCGAAAAAAGTACCTTGTGTGACGAGGTCTAACAATCGAGGCAACATGGCCCTTCCGCAGAACAACAAACTAAACCTTTCGGCGGGCTTTGCATCGGTGGCCATGGCTGCCACCTTGGTCGCGCTTAAGTTGTGGGCACTGTCGGAAACCGGAGCATTGTCGGTTGCGGCGTCCCTTGCAGACAGCGCCATGGATTTGATGATCTCCTTGGCCGCCGCTGCCGCTTTGATTTATGCCGCCAAGCCAGCTGACGATGACCATGCCTTTGGCCATACCAGCGCCGAGGACCTTGCGGCCTTGGGACAAGCCGTATTCATTCTGATTTCGTCGGTTGTGATCATTTGGGCCGCAGTTGCGCGGTTGCGCGCGCCGTCACCTTTGCCGCTTGAGGCTGAAGGCCTTGGCATGGCGGTGATGACGGGCTCTGTCATTTTGACGTCCCTTTTGGTGATATGGCAAGGACGCGTGGCCCAGAAAACCGGATCGCGGGTGGTGGCTGCGGACCGGCTGCATTATCTGGGCGATCTGGTGCCAAACATCGGTGCCGTCGTCTCACTTTGGGCCTCGCAGCGCTTTGGCTTGCAGATGATCGACTCCATCGTCGCACTGGGTGCTGCCGCAATGCTGGCCTTTGGCGCGATCAAAATCGGCAAAGGCGCGTTTGATGCTTTGATGGACCGACGTGCTGATCCACATGTCGTTGAAGGTATTTCTGCGATTGCAAGAACCTGGCCGGGTCTGCACGGGTTTCATGATCTGAAAACCCGCACGGCGGGCAGCAAGGTTTTTGTCAATCTGCACATCGAATTGGACGGCGATCAATCATTGCGTCAAGCACATGCCATTGGCGCAGGATTGCGGCGGGCGATCTTAGAAGCGTATCCACAAGCGGATGTGATCATACACAAAGACGTCGCTCGATAAGCAGCCATCAAGAAAACTTATCCTTTTCTGAGGATAATTCATTAAATTGAAAGAATATTTGTTCTATTTTTTCGGTAAAATGATTTGACGCAAATGAAACATAGTTAACATTATGTAAACTACTTTGCCGGGTTTTCTTCAGAAGCGTCCCTATGACCTGCTGACACTTGCGGTTAGGTAAAACTTCGACTAATTTTCTATTACACAAACGTATAATAACTTGGACGCCATGCAAGACCGACGCCCCTACAAGCGCCAAACAGTCGAGAAACGCCGCGATGATCTGATCGCAGCGACACTGGAACTGGTGGCTGAAAATGGGGTTCAGGGTGCGACAGTACGTGCAATTGCAGATCGGGCGGGCGTCACGCCGGGCCTTATCCGCCATTATTTCGCCAGCAAAGAGGCGCTGTCGCGGACCGCCTATGAAGTCTTGATGCAACAAATGATTTCGGACAGTGCGGCGGTGCTAAGCACTGCTCCGGACGACCCCGTCGCGCGTTTGGCTGCGTTTGTTGCCGCCTCAATCAGCCCACCGGTTGTTGACCCGATCTCTGTCGGCTTGTGGGCGAGTTTTTTGCATGACGTTCGGCGCGACAAGGAATTTCGTGACACGCATGCAGCCAGTTACATTGCCTTTCGCGATGTGCTGCAAGATTTGATCAGCAAACTGCCCAACCGCGCAAACGCACGCGCTCTGCGCCAAGATGCGATCGCATGCAACGCAGTCATAGACGGTCTTTGGCTGGAGGGGTCCGTCTATCCCGAAGGCTTTGAACCCGGTGAAATTGTCGAAATCGGCCTTAGGTCCGTCGGGCTTTTGCTTGGTGTTACACTGAACTTTTCCGCGCCCCGCGCTTTACAAAATGAGTCCCCCACGTGAAATATGCCCCAATATCTGAACGACTGACCGATCTGGGTGGGGCGAAAT
>JAAFIJ010000047.1 GCA_013298675.1 Rhodobacterales bacterium
ATCTGCCTGCGCGATCTGGCAGAATATGAAAAGTGGTACGGGCAGCCGCATGCCGCCCCTGATCTGCAACCCGAGGCTGTATATGGCCTCACCGAGTTTTACCGAGATGAGATTTCGCGTGCGCGTCTGGTCGCAGGCACAGGGTGCAATGCGGCGGCGGGCCAGTTTGCCTTGCGTCCGTTGATTGCGGCCGGTGTCATCAACCTTGACCAAATTCTGATCGACTTAAAGGCAGGCGTCAGCGGGGCAGGCCGTTCGCTAAAGGAAAATCTGCTTCATGCCGAACTGTCGGGCGGGACCCACAGCTATTCCGCTGGCGGCAAGCATCGCCATTTGGGCGAGTTTGACCAAGAATTCAGCAAGATTGCAGGTCGTCCGGTGCATATTCAATTCACCCCGCACCTGTTGCCGATGAACCGCGGAATCCTTGCCACCACCTATGTGCAGGGTGACGCGAAAACCGTGCATCAGGTTTTGACCGATGCCTATGCGGCGGAACCGTTCCTTAAAGTCTTGCCCTTTGGCACTTTGCCCTCAACCCGCGACATCGCCGGGTCGAACTATTGCCACCTAGGCGTCATTGGTGACCGCATCGCTGGCCGTGCCGTGGTTGTATCGGTCCTCGACAATCTGACCAAAGGGTCCAGCGGGCAAGCCATCCAGAACGCCAACCTGATGTTGGGCATTGACGAGACCGCCGGGCTGAAGATGGCCCCAATATTCCCATAAGGTGTTGATATGGCAGGGCTAAAAGGGTTAAAGAAGCAGCGCCGCATTCAGGTCATCGCTTTGGCATTTGTGGCACTTGCCGTGTCTTCTGTGCTTATCGGCTATGCGATGCGCGACGGGATAAACTTCTTTCGCTCTCCAAGCCAAGTGCTTCAAGACCCGCCTCAAGCGGGTGAAGTGTTTCGAATTGGCGGTTTGGTTAGCGAAGGCACCCTTGTGCGCGGAGAAGGTGAGACGATCACCTTTTCGGTGACGGATACCAAAACCATCGTCCCCGTGCGCTATACGGGCGTCTTGCCCGACCTTTTCTCTGAAGGCGCAGGCATGGTTGGGACCGGGTCGATGGACGGCGATACGTTTGTTGCGACAGAGATTTTGGCCAAACACGACGAATCCTATATGCCAAAAGAAGTCATCGAAAGCCTCAAGGCCCAAGGCGTGTATGTAGAGCCCGCAAAGGAATAGGCCCCGCGCGCCCTGCTTAGGACGTGTTAACTGATGCGCGCGATCATTTCCCCAGCCAAAAGATGGGGAAGTGCGATGAAGTCGGTCAAAGACTTGGCGTCAGAGATTGTGGCCCGTGAAGGCGGATATGTGAATGACCCCGATGATCCGGGCGGTGCGACAAATTACGGTGTGACTTTGAACACCCTGCGCAGGCTAGGCGTAGATGTTACAGGCGACACGCGCATTGATGTGCAGGATGTGCGGGCGTTGTCTGCGCCACAAGCGATTGATATATATGTAGAACACTACTTTCAGCGCACTGGCATCGCGCAATTGCCGGAAAGTTTGCAACCCTCAGTCTTTGATATGTACGTCAACTCTGGGCCCAACGCAGTCAAGGTTTTACAGCGCTTGCTGACGCAGATGGGCTTTGATTGCGATCCCGATGGGCAGATCGGCGCACAGACCATTCGCGCGGCGCAACTGGCCCATGAGGCGGCCCCCAGCCATCTTGCCGACGCCTATGCCATAGCCCGGCGCAATTACTACTACAGTCTGGCTGATGCGCGCCCCGCCTCGCGCAAATATGCCCGCAAGCGCGATGGCGGCAAAGGTGGGTGGATCCTGCGTGCCGAGGAATTCATGACGCCACGCTATCATCTGACTGATGTCCAGCATCAGGCGCGGGTGGCAGCATGGGGATAGTCGGCAATCTGACCGGGGCATCCGGTGCTGTTCAGGCATTGGGGGCGGCGGCGAAAGATGTGGCCGAGGTGTTCGTGCCCTCGGCTACCAAACGCATGCAATTGTCGGCCGAGGCGCAAATGGCCGCGCTGCGCGAATTGGGAGCGGAGTTTGAAAACCCCTCAAACAGCTGGTTTGACACAGCCGTAAACGGGCTGAACCGTATGCCCCGCCCATTGTTGGCCTTTGGCACCATTGGCCTTTTTGTCTACGCGATGATCGACCCGCAACAGTTCGCGCTGCGCATGGTGGGGTTAAATGCGGTGCCAGAGCCGCTTTGGTGGCTGTTGGGGGCGGTGGTTGCGTTCTACTTTGGTGCGCGCGAAACTCACTACTTTCGCAACCGAACTGTTGTGTCACCCTTTGCTATTCCAGGTGTGACTGCGGCCGATGGCACCAACAGCCCGTTGCTCGATGAAAATCCGGCTTTACAAGATTGGCGGGCAAATCAAAGCTAAAATCCTACTCAAACGTGGGGTTTTGGCCCGCTGTCCTTGACCTGTCGCACCGCCTCTGGCATCCCACGGGCAACGAGACAGGAATTTGATCAGATGAATCTCTTTGCCGATATCCGCAACCTTGTACTGGGCGCGCTGAACGACATGGTGGCCGCTGGCACCTTGCCGGGCGGGCTTGACACCACAGCTGTCGCGGTCGAACCCCCACGTGATGCGGCACATGGCGATATGGCCACGAACGCGGCGATGGTTTTGGCCAAACCTGCGGGCATGGCACCGCGCGCGATCGCTGACGCTTTGGTGGCTCGGCTGTCGGCTGACCCACGGGTGATTGGCGCACAGGTCGCGGGTCCAGGCTTCATCAACATCAGCCTTGCCCATACTGTCTGGCAAGGGATCATCGGGGCAGCGCTTGCCGAAAACACCGATTTTGGGCGCTCTAACATCGGGGCGGGCGCAAAGGTGATGGTCGAATTCGTCTCTGCCAACCCCACAGGGCCAATGCATGTGGGCCACGTGCGCGGTGCTGTGGTCGGTGACGCGCTGTCTCGGCTATTGTCGTTTGCTGGTTGGAACGTCACCCGCGAATACTATATCAACGACGCTGGCTCGCAAGTTGATGTGCTGGCCAGATCAGCCTTTGAACGCTACCGCGAGGCGAACGGACTTGAGCCCGAAATCCGTGAAGGTCTTTATCCGGGCGACTATCTCGTGCCCGTGGGCGAAGCGCTTAAGGCCAAGTACGGCGACAGCCTGCTTGATAAGGGCGAAGAGGTCTGGCTTGCCGACATCCGCGAATTCGCAACCCATCTGATGATGGAAGAAATCCGCAGCGATTTGGCCCTTTTGGGTGTCAAAATGGACGTCTTTTCATCGGAAAAGGCGCTTTATGGCACGGGCAAGATTGAAGCCGCCATCCAGGCGCTGCGCGACATGGGTCTTATCTATGAAGGCACGTTGGAACCGCCAAAAGGCAAAACACTGGAAGATTGGGAACCGCGCATGCAGACGCTGTTCCGCTCTACCGCGCACGGCGATGATGTCGACCGCCCGGTGATGAAATCTGATGGGTCTTGGACCTATTTTGCGCCCGACATCGCCTATCACTATGACAAGGTCCAGCGCGGCTTTGATGAACTGATCGACATTTTTGGTGCCGACCATGGTGGCTACGTCAAACGGATGAAAGCCGCCGTTTCGGCATTGTCATCGGGTCGGGTGCCTTTGGACATCAAACTGGTTCAACTGGTCAAACTTTATAAAAACGGCGAGCCGTTCAAGATGTCCAAACGTGCTGGCACCTTTGTTACCTTGCGCGATGTGGTCGAACAGGCGGGCGCTGGGGTCACGCGGTTCATGATGCTGACCCGCAAGAACGATGTGGCCTTGGATTTCGACTTTGACAAAGTGCTAGAGCAATCCAAGGACAATCCGGTTTTCTATGTCCAATACGCCAATGCCCGGATCAATTCGGTGATACGTAAAGCACGCGAAGCTGGCCTGCCGTCAGACGACGCCACTTTGCGTGCAGCCGATCATGCGATCCTGTCGCATCCGGCAGAGTTGCAGATGGCCAAGAAACTTGCCGAATGGCCCCGTGTGGTCGAGATAGCAGCCAAAAGCAATGAACCGCACCGCGTGGCGTTTTACCTTTATGAATTGGCTTCGGAATTCCATGGCTTGTGGAACAAGGGCAACGATGACACCAGCCTTCGTTTCATTCAGGACGGCAATGCTGCAACATCTGCTGCAAAAATTGCTCTTGTTCGTGCAACGGGCGTTGTGATTGCGGCCGGCTTGGGTATCCTTGGCGTTGATCCGGTGGAGGAGATGCGTTAACGCGCAGCCTCTTTGCTGGCAACGAAAAACAAGGCTGGGTGGCATGTATCACCCCAGCGCGTGAGGCGGCGATGGCAGATATGGATTATGACGACTTCGGGCGCTCTTATGACCAAGGGGGGGCTCGTCCGCGGCAAGTCGGCCGGCTGGTTCATCTGGCAGGGGCCGCTTGTTCTGTCGCCTTGTTGATTGGGCTGGGTGCTTGGGGATACAAGCTCGCGGTGCGCGATGTTACCGGCATCCCGGTGATCCGCGCGATTGAAGGTCCTTTGCGCATGGCGCCCGCTGTCGCTGGGGGCGATGTCGCGGCCAATCAGGGCCTGTCGGTTAATGCGATTGCAGCAGCGGGTACCGCAATGCCTTTGCCGGAAACCCTTGTTCTTGCACCACAATCCATCGGACTAAGTGACGAAGACGTCGCGGGCCTTGCGGTATCTGCTTCGTCTTCGCTTCAAGATGCTGTCGCGGATGAAGAGATAACAGTCTCGCAAGAAATACTGTCAGACGGTGCGCTGGAACCACTCACCTTGGACGCCGCCTCGCTTGATATCGCAGACGAGACACAACCCATGACAGAAGCAGACGCGGTGGCTGCAGCCCTTGCCGTCGCTTTGTCGGATGAAACCACTGATACAGATGTCTCCGCAGAGCCTGCCGTCCAGCGGTCGACGCGCCCAATGGCGCGACCTGCGAACCTGACGAGTGGCGATCAGACGGCCAATGTTGAAGTGGCAGCCGTCACCTCTATCGGTGCGGTGGACGGTGCTACCGTGGCGGCGGGAACCCAACTCGTACAATTTGGTGCTTTTGAAGATGACGCAACGGCGCAGGCCGAATGGGTCAATCTGCAGTCACGCTTTGTCGAGTTGCTGTCTGGAAAGTCACCCGTGGTCCAAACCGCGCAGTCTGGTGGCAAGACGTTTTACCGGTTGCGCGCCACTGGCTTTGCCGATCAAGATGATGCCAGACGCTTTTGTGCAGCCTTGCTTGCAGAAAGCGCGTCTTGCGTTCCCGTCCTGCAACGATGACTTTAGCGTCAACCGGATACGGCACCGGTGCAGCGATGTTTGGCTGTGAGGGTCCGGTTTTGGGCGCAAGCGAAGCCGCATTCTTTCGCGACTTTGATCCTTTTGGCTTTATCGTCTTTGCGCGCAATATCGAAACGCCGGATCAACT
The DNA here is from genome assembly GCA_013298675.1 of Rhodobacterales bacterium. Lineage (GTDB taxonomy): Bacteria > Pseudomonadota > Alphaproteobacteria > Rhodobacterales > Rhodobacteraceae > JAAFU01. The sequence goes on from JAAFIJ010000047.1 coordinate 5,394, forward strand.
ACGCAGGTTAACAGGTGATTTGCGCAATGCTGTTGGTCGCGAGGCAATCATCAGCGTGGATCAAGAAGGTGGCCGCGTTCAGCGCCTGCGCGCGCCGCATTGGCGTGAATGGCTGCCCCCTTTGGATACCGTGACCAAGGCAGGGCCGAATGCGGCGCGGGCGATGAATCTGCAAGCACAGATCATCGCGTCAGAACTGCGCGCCGTTGGCATCGACAGCAATTGCGCGCCTGTCGGGGATGTGGCGTCAGACCTGACGCATCCGTTCTTGAGGAACCGGTGTTACAGCGATAGTCCCGTGCGCGTGGCAGAAATTGCCTTGGCCGTCGCGGACGGCTATCTCGCGGGGGGGGTCTTGCCCGTGATGAAACATATGCCGGGTCATGGCCGCTCTCATGTCGATACGCATCTAGACCTGCCGTTTGTGGACGCCAACCGCGACAGCCTGCACGAAATAGATTTTGCGCCCTTCAAGGCCCTTTCACATTTGTCGATGGGCATGACCGCACATTTGATTTTCGGCGCTTATGATCCCGATCACCCTTCGACCCAATCCAAGATTATGGTCGAGGTGATCCGTTCAGAAATCGGCTTTGATGGGTTGTTGATAACCGATGATTTGAACATGCAGGCGCTCAAGGGCACATTGTACGACCGTACAGCGCTGTCTATGGCGGCGGGCGCAGATATTGCACTGCACTGCAAAGGTGATCTGGCAGAGATGCAAACAGTCGCCCTGGCCGCCGGGAACATGCAACCCGACACCCAACGGCGGGCCAAGGCCGCGCTGGCACAGCGCATCGCGCCTAAATCGGTTGACATCGCGGCCCTAGAGTCTGAATTCTATGCCCTTATGGGCACACATCACGATGGCTAACTTTGACACCGACGATTGGGCGACAACAGCCCAGCCGACAACCGCAGATCGGTTGGACGCGGAAAACTTGATCGTCGACGTTGATGGGTTTGAAGGACCGCTCGATCTACTGCTGATGCTGTCGCGCACCCAAAAAGTTGATCTGCGCCGCATCTCTGTCTTGCAACTTGCGCACCAGTACTTGGCATTCGTGGAAAAGGCCCGCGCCCTAAGGATTGAACTGGCTGCAGATTATCTGGTCATGGCAGCTTGGCTTGCGTTTCTAAAGTCGCGCTTGCTGCTGCCTCCTATTCCGGGCGAAGACGGTCCCAGTGCCGAGGATCTTGCCGCACACCTCGCGTTTCAACTTGAACGCCTGTCTGCGATGCGTGAGGCTGCCGCCCGCCTAATGGCGCGTGATCAGTTGGGCCGAGATTTCTTTGCCCGTGGCATCCCCGAAGACGTAACCAAGCGCACCCATATCACCTATGAGGCGACCCTTCTTGATCTGATGCGCGCCTATGCCCGCACTCGGACCAAAGATGACTTTCGCCCCTATGCCTTTGACCGCAAGAATATTTTCACGATGGAACAAGCGCTTGATCGCATGCGCGGGTTGTTGGGCTATGCCGGGGAATGGTCTGACCTGACCACCTTTTTGCCCACAGGGTGGGATGCAAGCCCCGAACGCAGGCGCTCTGCCACCGCGTCGCACTTCGCCGCGATTTTGGAAATGGCCAAGGCCGGGCAGGTCAAGATCAAACAAAGTGACACGTTTTCCCCCATCCTTGTGCGCCGCAGTGATACCCCATGATCGATACCGACACCCAAATTGAGCAGTCCTTGTTTGAAGCCCCCTTGATGGCTGAACAAGAACGCATGGTTGAGGCGATCTTGTTTGCATCTGCCGATCCGATCTCTTTGCCCGAATTGATTGCGCGTATGCCGCATGGCTGCGACCCTGCCGAGGCGCTTGTCACCTTGCGCCGCCGCTATGAGGGGAGGGGTGTACACCTTTTAAAGGTTGGCGACGCCTATGTGTTCCGCACCGCGGGGGATCTGTCCTATCTGATGCAAAAGGAATCTCGCGAAACCCGCAAGCTATCGCGGGCGGCGATCGAAACTTTGGCGATTGTGGCCTATCATCAGCCGGTGACGCGCACTGAAATCGAAGAGATACGCGGTGTGGCAGTCAGTCGGGGCACCGTTGACCAACTGCTGGAACTTGACTGGATCCGATTGGGCAGGCGCCGCATGACGCCGGGGCGTCCGGTGACCTTTGTCGTGACCGAACATTTCCTCGACCATTTCGGCTTGGAATCCGCACGCGACTTGCCGGGATTGAAAGAATTGCGTGCGGCAGGTCTGCTGGACTCGCGTCCCTTGCCCGGATCGATGACTCCGCCAAATGAAGACGACGAAAGTGCCGCAACCGGCCAAAGTGAACTCTTTGAAGACTAGGAAAAATCATGGATTTATCACGCATTCTCCAAACGGTGATTAACAGTTTTATCCGTCAAATCGTGAATATCGTTGTGCGTAAGGGCGTCACGATGGCCGCGAGTAAGTTGAAACCCGATGAACAATTGACCGAAGCGGACCGTGCCGTCGGGGGAGATGCCAGCGCACTTGAAAAGCGGGCCCGTCAATCCCAACGGGCCACGCGGCGCCTATTTTGACCAAAAAAGCCCGGATCTTAGGATCCGGGCTTTTGTTATCTTAGGCCCTTAAGCCTAAGTCATTCAGAGCGCGCGCGACGTCCACCACGGCGACCAGACGTTGCTTGTGACGCGGCAGCAGAGGCTTCGGAAAAAGTCGCCCCAGCTTCAACAGCCTCGATCACTTTGGCAAAGCGGATCCACTCACCGCCATTTGCGTCATGATTCATCAGGAAGTTGGCCGCACGTATGGCCTCCATCTCTACCAAACGCACGGGGTTCATGATCGCACTCGTCATGCCTGCACCAATCGCCATCGGCAGGAACGCCGCGTTGATGCCATGGCGGTGCGGCAAACCGAACGAGATGTTAGACGCGCCGCAAGTGGTGTTCACCCCCAACTCTTCGCGCAAACGGCGTACAAGTGCAAAAACCTGCTGGCCCGCTGATCCCATCGCGCCGACCGGCATCACCAAAGGATCAACCACGATGTCATGCGCCGGAATGCCAAAGTCGGCCGCCCGTTCAACGATCTTTTTGGCGACAGCAAACCGCACATCCGGGTCTTGGCTGATGCCGGTATCGTCGTTTGAGATGGCGACGACGGGGACATTGTATTTCTTGACCAGCGGCAGAACCAATTCCAAGCGGTCTTCTTCGCCCGTCACCGAGTTAAGCAAAGGACGACCTTCGCATGCCTTAAGCCCTGCCTCAAGCGCGCCCGGAACCGAACTGTCGATGCACAAAGGCACGTCGACAATCGCCTGAATGCGCATGATCATTTCATGCATCAAGGGCGGTTCCACAAAGTTGTTGTCAGCATAGCGCGGGTCTTTGGCCATCATGTTGGTGAACACAGCACCAGAGTTCACATCAAGCACCGTTGCACCGCAGGCAACCTGTTCCAACGCGTCACGCAGAACGGTATCGAAATTCCCCAATTCCAACTCTGCCGCAAGCTTTTTGCGACCCGTCGGATTGATCCGCTCTCCGATCACGCAAAAGGGCTCGTCGAAACCGATGATGACGGTCTTTGTCTTTGATTCAATAACAGTACGGGTCATTGCAAAACCTTATCCTTGCGCGTTTGCGGGAACGCCAGCGGCGCCGCCATTTTCAGTAACCCAAGTCGCATTTGTCTTAATGCCACCCAGCGGAAAGAAGTGAACCTGCTCGATCCCGAACAGCGGATTTGCGGCCTTATGTGCCGCCAACTCTGCCACAAAATCGCTTGGCTCATAGGGCAAAAGCAACTTGGTCACATCCATCGCCCGCTTCTGCAAGACCCGCATCGAGGCACCCACGCCGCAAGCAATGGCGAACTTGATCAGGGTCTGCAACTTGGCCGGACCTGCGACACCGATGTGGATTGGCAAGTCAATGCCCGCCGCCTTAAGCCCATTCGCCCAAGCAATCACCGGCCCAGATTCAAAGCAAAACTGCGTGGTAATCGCCATTTTGGCGTCAGTGCGGTTGGAAAAATCCTGTTTCCAACGCAGCGCATCCATGATTGCCGCGTCACCGCCGGCAATATCCTTGTTGCCTTCGGGATGGCCCGCGACATGCAAGTTGGTAAACCCATCAAACAGCCCTGTTTCCAAAAGCTGCATAGAGCTGTGGAAATCACCGACCGGAGTGTTGACCCCGCCCGCCAGCAACAGCGCCTGCTTGACGCCAGCCTCTGACTGATAACGTGCGATCCAATCGGCCAAAATGGCGCGGTCGGCGATGATACGCGCCGGGAAATGCGGCATCACGTCAAAGCCTTCGCCCGCGATCCGTTTGGCCGTGGCGACCATATCTTCGATCGGCGTGCCTTCAATGTGCGCAATATAGACCCGCGTACCTTTTGGCAAAATGGCGCGGAAATCTTCTACTTTTTCGGCAGTACGCGGCATCACTTCAATCGAGTAACCTTGCAAAAAGGCCTCGACTTCGCCCGTAACACCGGCCGCAGGTGCGCTTTCGCGGCGAAAGAAACTAAGTGCCATCGCGGCTCTCCTTATGGGGCTGGGGCTTGCGCCCAGCCTTCTGCGTTGATCAGTGTTTTCAGGCGTTCATTGTCGTATTCGACATCGATGCGGGCCGCCTCGGACGCGGCGATAGCGTCGGGTTCGCCATCTACTTCATAGGCGGGTGCCTTGCGCCACTCGGCCAAATAAGCATCGGCATCTTTTGCACCGATTTTCATGGCGCAGCGGTCGATAGCCTGCTCAAACCGCTCTGGCAAAGCGGCCTTTGACCCACGCCGCCCTTTTCCAACGATGACTTGGGCCGGAATATCACGCCAATATACGATCGTTACGTCGGGCATCTCTTGATTCCACTCCTGAAACTCGACTCCTGTTTTAGTCGCTATTCGCGACAGTCAGGGTCGGTTTTCGACACTGCGCATGCTTGATGCGACCCGTCTGTTCCTCGAATATTGTATAATGAGTACACTGTCATCGCCAGTCCGCCCCGATAAAGTATTTCTCATGTAAATCTTGAGGTTTGTAAGTTGCCGCGCTTTCGTCGAACTCAGCTGGTCCTTGCAAGAAGCCAGCTTTAGGCATAGGACTGAATACAACCACTTATGGAGGGCGATTATGGCGCCCGAGCGTCCCCGGGGGGCGGACGCGAACAAACCTGTGATAGAGGCCCCAATAGGGGTCTCTCGCGGAACAGACTCGTCGGCGCTCCCCACGCCAAGGTCTTCGGGGCTATATGCCGCCGTTGATCTCGGAACAAACTCTTGCCGGATGCTGGTTGCCCAACCCAAGGGCACTCAGTTCACGGTCGTGGACAGCTTTTCAAAGACTGTCCAATTGGGTGCCGGGCTTGAAGCCTCTGGCAAGCTTTCGCGTGCCTCGATGAACCGGACTCTTCAAGCCCTGCGGATTTGCCAAAAGAAAATCGACCAACATGGCGTGACCCGGATGCGGCTTGTGGCGACGGAGGCTTGCCGACGCGCCAAAAACGCCCGCGAATTCATGCGTCAAGTGCGCCGCGAAACCGGACTGTATGTAGAAATTATTGCGGCCGAAGAAGAGGCCCGCTTGGCCGTGATATCTTGCGCGCCGCTGGTCAATACCTCAACCGAGCAGTTGCTTGTGGTCGATATCGGCGGTGGATCGACAGAGTTGGTTTGGGTCGATATCTCTGGTGTTGTGCCCGAAAAGCGGCCCCGTTCGATCATGCAACTGCACCTTGGCTTCAAATCCCAACCCTTGGATGGTGCAAAGGTTGTTGATTGGATCTCGGTTCCTTTGGGGGTGGCGACACTCAAGGACCAGTTTCAGGATGTTGAAGATGACGGCGCACGTTTTGCATTGATGAGTTGGTTTTTTGAGGAAAACCTTCACAGCTTTGCCCCCTACAATGCCGCACAATCCCGCTCGGGGTTCCAGATAATTGGCACTTCGGGCACTGTAACCACAGTGGCTGCAAGCTATCTGAACTTGCGCCGCTATGACCGGGCAAAAGTGGATGGGTTGCAAATGACCTCGGATCAGATTGACTTTGTGATCCGTGACTACCTCGCTCTCGGCCCCGAAGGCCGCCGGACTGACCCGCGCATCGGGCGTGACCGGCATACCCTGATCATGTCGGGCGCCGCGATCCTTCAGGCGCTGATGCGCGTTTGGCCAACTGATCGCTTGTCAGTGGCCGATCGTGGGCTGCGCGAAGGCCTTTTATATGCACAAATGAGCGCGGATGGCGTTCTGGAAGACGGACCTTTTGAATGACTGAAAAAAACACATCTGGCCGCGGCCAGCGCGAATTGCGGGTGCGGGTCAAGACCGCCAAAGGGCGCAAACTGTCCTCGACCCTTTGGTTAGAGCGGCAGTTGAATGACCCTTATGTCATCCGTGCGCGCAAAGAGGGGTTTCGCGGTCGGGCGGCCTATAAGATATTGGAACTGGACGATAAATTCGGCTTCCTTAAACCCGGCGCGCGGGTCGTGGACCTTGGTTGCGCACCAGGTGGGTGGTGTCAGGTGGCGGTAGAGCGGGTGAACGCGTTGGGGCAAAAACCCACAAAACCTGTTGGCACCATTCTGGGTGTCGACTTGCAAGAGATTGAAGCTATTTCAGGCGCGGAAATTCACGTGTTAGATTTCTTGTCCGAAGAAGCTGACGGGTTGGTCAAAGGTTGGCTTGGCGGACGCGCCGATGTGGTTATGTCCGATATGGCTGCGGCATCTTCGGGCCATAAGGGCACTGACCACTTGCGCATCATCGCCCTGTGTGAGGCTGCTGCCTATTTCGCCTTTGATGTGTTGGAAGTTGGGGGCACTTTTGTAGCCAAAGTTCTTGCGGGGGGCGCGGAAAACGAACTTTTGACGCTGCTGAAGAAATCTTTTACCAAAGTCGCCAATGTCAAACCACCGGCCTCTCGCGCCGACAGTTCCGAAAAATTCGTGGTAGCAATGGGTTTTAAGGGCAAGCCTACGGGTTTGATCCCGGGCGAATATTCAACGGATGAAGAATGACAAAGGGCGCAAATTGCGCCCCTTTTCTTAGCCCAGTGAAGATTTAGCGATCACCCGCCCCATGTTCTAACCGGACCACAGTCCATGTGAACAAAGTTAGACCGCGAATAAGTTCCAACACCACCCGAAGAGCAGGCTTTTGCCGCCCGTGCCATCTGCGACACAGAGCGCGACTGCATCCGCAAATCAGCGGCCATGCCTTTCATATGGAGCGAGTTTTTCGCGACACCTTTGGATTGAGACCGCAATGCCGCATTGGTCGCGGGGGAACGGTATCCAGACAGCAACATGAACGGTTCATTCACGTCCAACAAACGGTGCGAGGCTGCGATAATGTCAAAGTTCCCGGGG
>JAAFIJ010000048.1 GCA_013298675.1 Rhodobacterales bacterium
GGAGAGATCAAAGCCGCCCGCGCAGCAGCGGCTTACGGCGTCCCTTTTACCCTCTCCACCATGTCCGTTTGTTCCATTGAAGACGTTGCCGCACACAGCGCCGCGCCCTTCTGGTTCCAGTTGTATGTGATGAAAGACGAAGATTTCGTCGACAGCGCCATAGAGCGTGCGCGGGCCGCCAAATGCTCGGCTTTGGTGCTGACGCTTGATTTGCAAGTGCTGGGCCAACGGCATAAGGATTTGAAAAACGGCCTGACCACGCCGCCACGCATGACCCTGCCGAATATCCTGAACATCGCTACCAAACCACGCTGGGCGCTGGGAATGGCCGCGACACCGCGCCGCCAGTTCCGCAATATCGTCGGCCATGTCAAAGGCGTTACCGATCTGGTCGACCTGACCAAATGGGCGAACGAGCAGTTTGATCCACACTTGGATTGGGCCAAAGTCAAGCGCGTGCGCGATCAATGGGGCGGCAAGTTGATCCTTAAGGGCATTCTGGATGCCGACGATGCGCGTCTTGCCTTGGATGTGGGGGCCGATGCGATGATCGTCTCGAACCACGGGGGGCGGCAACTGGACGGTGCCTTGTCCTCTATCAGGGCCTTGCCGTCGATCGTCAGAGCCGTAGGCGATCAATGCGAGGTCTATATGGATGGGGGGCTTCGGTCGGGCCAAGACGTTTTGAAAGCGCTGGCCATGGGCGCTAAGTCGACGTTTATCGGCCGATCCTACATCTATGGGCTAGGCGCAATGGGCCAAGCGGGCGTCACTAAGGCGCTCGAGATCATTCACAAAGAGCTGGACATCTCTATGGCGCTATGTGGCGTGCAAAAAGCAACCAGTCTGGGTCGGGACCACATCTTGGTTCCTGCCGACTTTGAGGGGAATTGGGCTTAGCCCAACCCTTCGGCATCGCGCGCGGAAACTCTTTTCATCACTTGCCACAAAATGGGGATCATCCCTAACATGACGGCCGCAAACACAAAGGCAAAGCGCAAACCAACGCTGCCCGCGATCACACCGATCATCGGCGGGCCGAAGAAATAGCCGAAATAACCCAGCAATGTTGCCCGCGCGACTGCGCGCGCGCGCGCCTGCGGGGCCGCCAATTTACCAACCAATGAAAACGCCGTTGGTGCAATGACGGACGATCCGAGCCCCATGACAAAAAATCCGACATAGGCCACGGTCGCAGACCCTGCCAAAGCCGCCGTAGCCGCGCCAATTGCTGCGATGAAGGCGCCTGACAACAACAATGTGCCGGGGCTGATCCGCCCCACAATGCCTTGGCCAAAGATGCGTGCAACTCCCATGGTCAAGGCCATGACCGCAGGGCCCATGGCGCCTGCCTGAGGAGAACCGCCGAGTGTCCGCTCTATATGAAGTGCCGACCAATTTTCTGCCGCGTTTTCGGTCATGAAACTGATCAGCACGATACCGCCACCCACAATGGGCACCAGCCCCAAACGCCCCGCACGCACACCTTTTGGTTTGATCAAGCCACTGATAGCGCCATCCTTTTCATAGGTGAACACCGCAAAAACTGCCGAAATCAACGCCCAGAAACCCAAAACCCAAGCAGGCGACCACCCTGCCCCTCGCATCATTCCAGTGCCAATCGCAGCCCCCGCATAGCCAAAGGAATAGGCCGCATGTGACAGGTTCATCAGATGCACCCCGCGCTGGTTTTCCAACGCCGCAACGCGTGCGTTCATCAGCACGTCGGTCAGCCCCGTCCCCGCCCCGCACAACAGCATTGCAAACGGAAACAGCCACACTGCCGTCACTTGCCCGGGGAAAGCAAAGGCCGCCGCCATCAACAAGGCCGCAAGCGGCAAAGCATAGCGCCCCATCGCCGCACCGACAGCTGGCGCGACCAGCATCGCCGTCACCGCCGCAATGGGCGTCATGAACATCAGCAGCCCCAAACGGGTTTCGTCGATGCCCAACATCATTTGAACATCCGGCAAAACCGCCGCAAAAGATCCCCACAACACCCCCATGCCCGCAAAAGCGGCAATCGGCGCGCGTGCTAATCTTAAAATCTGAACGGAAATCATCGGGCCTCACGGTTCACACTGATATCTTGCGCGACCATGCCGCAAAACTGCGGCGTCCGACACCCCTTTGCCCGACCCAGCGCTTGTCGTTCCCGACAAAGCGCTAGCTCGCCCTTGGGCCCATCGTTTTTTGGCTTTCCTTTGAAACGATTCCCCTTTATGGACCCCAAATCGCGTCGCACACCCTTGGAGGGCGGCGGATTTATATATGGAGAATGAACCTATGGCACGTGAGATCCAGGATCTTGTTGTCGAGGTACGGACGGGGACAGGCAAGGGGGCCGCTCGTCAAGCTCGTCGTGAGGGCAACGTACCCGGAATTATCTACGGTGATGGTCAAGAGCCGACACCAATCAATGTTAAGTATAACTACTTGCTGAAGCGCCTGAAAGCGGGCCGTTTCCTGTCCAGCTTGTGGAACCTCAAAGTCGAGGGTCAGGCCGACGTGCACGTCATTTGCCGCGGCGTTCAGCGCGATGTGGTCAAAGATCTTCCGACCCACGTCGATTTCATGCGCATTCACGACGAAAGCCGGATCAGCCTGTTTATTCACGTTGATTTCATCAACCACGCAGCAAGCCCCGGGCTAAAGCGCGGTGGCACGATCACTGTCGTGCGCTCTGAAGTCGAACTGGAAGTTGTGGCGGGTGATATTCCTGATCACATCACGGTTGACCTGACTGACAAGAACATCGGCGATGTTATCCACATCAACGACATCGTGCTGCCAGAAGGTGCAAAGCCAACGATCGCACGCAACTTTGTTGTCGCGAACATCGCGGCACCTGCGGGTCTGGCTGCAGCCGAGTAATCTGCGCCAATCGGAAACCTGTTTTGATATCAGACGCGAAGGGGAAACCTTTCGCGTTTTGTCTTTTTCAGTCATGCATCAAATAGAGATTGGGATTTTCAGACTGTTCCAAATAGTCTTGGTATCTTGGATCATCGTCTATCGATCGCCCGGCTTTTTCGGCAATCAGGCGAAGATGATCGGCACAGCATAACGAATGCAGCTTCGCGACGTTGGGGATAAGCATCAACTTGATGAACGCGGCGCTAAACGGTTCGAGATACCGCAAGGCAGAAGTGTCCAGCTGTTTGCCAGAGTTCGCCCGATCAAAGTAATGGGCTGTATAACGGTTCGACAGTTTTACAGGCGACAAGGTCCCTTGCTTCAACGAATAGCTTTCTTGCGAACGTAGCATGTAATGGTTGATCTGAGCCACTTCATGGGTGACCATTTCTCGGGGAAGGAACCGCATATAGGGACCGCGCGGGCGCCACTTTGCCACCGTTTCCTTCTTGGAATTGACCCAGCGCAAGCCCTCCGACCCCCAAGCGCTCTGCCTTTCAAGACTGAAGTGCCGCGGCCCGTGCTCGCCGATCTCGGCAAATCGTTTCGGCTGGCGAAAGATCGATTTTATTCCCAGCGACAAACTATGCTTGGTCGGGCAGGCGCGCAGGAACTGCTGGTGGACCGGCGCATCGACAAAGGACTGCACGCCGTCGGTGCCAAAGGTTTTCCAATTGATCGACATTCCCAGAAAGTCGGATTTTGCCATTTCTGGGTCAAACAAATCTCTGATCAAGCCGTCACCTTTGTGGATGACCAGAAACTCATCCACATCGCACACGAAAACCCAATCGGCCCGACGCACCGAAACATGACCCTTGGCCATGTTCAGCTTGGTTTGTGTAATTGGCTGACCTTCGGGAATATCGCAGCGCAGATGATGCACCAATCCCTGCGCTTGCAGACAGTCCAACAGCTCTGGCGATCGGTCGGTGCAATTGTTGGTCACCACGACAATGTCGGTAAATCCCAACATACGATACCAAGTGACCCATTCGACGATAAAGGGCCCTTCATTTCGCATGGACGCAACAACCGTAATACGCACGTTTTGGGTGTCTTTCTGTCGGTTGTCATCCCTAGCACATTTGACATTGCTGTTCGAGCATGGAATCGAAGTCAAGCACCGGGTCGCGGGGGATTGCGCGTGGACCAAGCCCGTGGGACGTTTCGGGCACAAATGCGCCGTCTCTTTGAAGGCAAAAGTGACCAAGCAGGTAAGATGAAGGAAGCATGACGGCAATGAAACTGATCGTAGGTTTGGGCAATCCGGGCGCTGCCTATGCGGGCAACCGGCATAACATCGGGTTTATGGCCGTTGACCGCATCCGCGAAGATCACGGCTTTGCCCCTTGGCGCAAAGCGTTTCATGGTTGGGTGTCTGAGGGGCGTCTGGGCGGCGACAAAGCTGTCCTCCTCAAGCCCGACACCTTCATGAACCTGTCAGGGCAATCCGTTCAAGCGGCTGCGAATTTTTACAAAATTATCCCCGCCGAAGTGATGGTGATGCATGACGAATTGGATCTTGCCCCCGGCAAAGCCAAGGTAAAGTTCGCCGGCGGACATGCGGGTCACAATGGCCTTCGGTCTATTCATCAACATCTGGGAACCGATGCCTATGGCCGGGTCCGACTGGGCATTGGGCATCCGGGCCACAAAGATGCCGTGGCAAAATATGTCCTGAGTGACTTTGCCAAATCTGAACTGAACTGGCTGGATGATCTGATGCGCGGCATTTCGGACGGCGCCGATTATTTGGCCCAAGGCGATGGATCCAAGTTTTCAAATGCCGTGGCGCAGCGCATGGCCCCTGAAAAAGATCCCTCCCCAATTTCCACCCAGCGGCCGCAGCCCAAGGCAAAGCCAGAGCCGAAACCCACTAAACCCGTCGACGCTGCTGCGGTTGAACCGCCACCAACCGTCAACCCATTGCAACGTCTTAAGGATTTCTTTTCCTAACACATCCGCCGACAACCCCTTTCTGCGGCCCTTTCGGTTTCGATCTTTCTGCGTTAGGACGGGTTCATGCCCTTGATCATCAACGCCCTTAGTGACCTCTTTGCGATGGATTTCGATGAGATCATCGATGTCCGCGCCCCGGCCGAATATGCCGAGGATCACATCCCAGGTGCCATCAACCTGCCAGTTCTGGATGACGCAGAGCGCGCCCGCGTCGGCACAATTTACAAGCAAGTGAACCCCTTTACGGCGCGAAAACTGGGCGCGGCTCTGGTGGCCCAAAATGCAGCGCGCCACTTGCTGGAAACGCTGGCCGACAGGCCCGGCGGCTGGAAGCCCCTTGTTTACTGCTGGCGTGGGGGGCAAAGGTCCGGGTCGTTCGCTATGATCCTTGCCCAAATCGGTTGGCGTGTTGAAATTATCTCTGGCGGTTATAAATCGTGGCGCAGTTTGGTGGTGGACGCCCTTTATAACCAGCCGTTTCCGGTCCCGATGGTCGTGGTGCTGGATGGTAATACCGGCTCTGCCAAGACAGAAGTCCTGAACCTGTTGCCTGCGCGCGGCGTTCAGGTTCTTGATCTGGAAGGGCTTGCAAGTCATCGCGGCTCACTCTTTGGGGCGATGGGCGCACAGCCGTCGCAAAAGGCGTTTGAATGCGCCCTTGCGATGGCGATTGCCAAGCTGGATCCAACCCGCCCCGTGGTGATAGAGGCCGAAAGTTCCAAGGTCGGCGAACGCCGCTTGCCCGGCCCAATCTGGAAAGCGATGGTCAACGCGCGGCGGATTGAAATCTTGGCGCCACCTGCAGTGCGTGCACGATATTTGACACGTGCTTATGCAGACATCATCAGCGATCCTGCGCGGTTGGTTGATACGATAAACCTATTGCGCCCTGCACATGCCGCCACCGTGATTGATCATTGGCTAGCACTTGCCACCTCAGGCGGGTTTGAGGTGTTGGCGGCCGAGTTGATGGAACAACATTATGACCCGCGGTATGACAAACACCGTGGCCGTATGGATGCGGCAGCTTCTGTCATTTCGGTCGATAGTTTGGCGCAGGCTGACTTGGGTAAAATTGCTGACGCCGTCGCGGCCAACATCACCGCAACAATCGACTAGACGACCGCGACCTGAACCGGGCCCGCACTGATCTGACCGATCACCCAAGCACCCTGCCCTGCTGTCCGCAACGCGCCCAGCGCAGCATCAAGCTTGTTTTGCGGCACAATTGCCAACAGCCCGCCGCCTGTTTGCGGATCATACAAAAGCGCTGTTTTTGGCTGAACCCTGCCCGTCACGCGGCCAAGCGTGGCCGCGCGGTTCGCGGTCTCAAGGCTGGACCCATAGCCCAAATCAACCAAGTCTTGCGCACCGTCCAACACCGGAACCGACCCCAGATCAAGCCTAGCCCCCACGCTCGACGCCTCTAGAATCTCTAGCAAATGACCCAACAGGCCAAAGCCCGTGACATCCGTCATCGCATGCGCAAAGGGCGCGAGTGCTGCCGCGCCGGGACCAATACTTGTGGTCATAGAGGCGTAGGCGCCTGCCACGACCTCTCCCAATATCAGGCCCGAAATCTGCGCCATTGCCATTTCGGCGGCCAGAATGACGCCCGTTCCAATCGGTTTGGTCAAAATCAGCGCATCACCCGCGATAGCACCCGATTTCGCAATCGCGCGCGGCGCAAGTCCAGTGACAGTAAAGCCAATTGTCAGTTCCGCGCCAAATGTGCTGTGACCACCCACAACATCCGCGCCTGCCGCCTGAAATGTCGCGGATGCCTCTTGCATGATCTCTGCCAACATTCGTGACGCGATTTCATCTGACGCGCGCGGCAAGGTTACTTGGGCCAAAGCGACCTGCGGCTGCGCGCCCATAGCCCAGATATCCCCCATCGCATGTAGGGCCGCGATGCGGGCCATCAGACGCGGATCATGGGTAAAGCTGCGCAAGTGATCAGTGCTGATTACCTGCACCCCGCCCGCCGCTTGCAAAACGGCCGCATCATCGCCGGGGCCTGAAATCACATCCGCCCGTGAGGGTGCCGCAACGTGCGCCAATCCCCGCGACAAAGCCGTGGCCCCCAGTTTGGAGCCACATCCGGCACAAAGCGGTTTGGCCGACATCACGGCCTCCAAAGCACTTGCGCTGTTGGGCGGAGGGGCGGCAGCACGCATCCGCGGCAGATCATCGAACTTGGCCATAAACGCCCGATCGATCCAATCTTTCAGCGCCCATTGCCATTTGCCACCACTGCGCAAACCGAATTTATCGGCCACCGCAGATTTTCCGCCCAGCGACACCAGTTTGAGGTAATCACGTTGCGGCGCAAATGATTTCAACGGTTTATCCGCCAAAACCGCCTGCAGATTGTGAAACAAAACGGGGGCTTGGCGCACCGCAAACACCCCAGCTTTGGGGCGCGGCGCAAAGGTCATCTCGGCGCAGTCGCCAACAGCAAAAATACTCGGATCGGAAGACTTTAGCAGCGGGTTGATCGTGACAAACCCATTTTGCAGCGCAAGGCCACTCTCGCCCAGCCACACGTGCGGGCGGGCGCCTGCGACCGATACGACAAAGTCATGTGCCAAACGTTCCCCGGTGTTAAGAGTGACCGTGCTTGCGTCAAAACCCGTGGCATAAACATGCGTCCTGAAGGAAATGCCCAGCGCCGCCGAAGCCTTTTGCAAGGCCGCGCGCGCGCCGAAACCGATTTGCGGCAATGCCTGACCAGACTTTTCAACCACCGTGATCTGCGGCCGCTTACCTGCCTGCTGCAGGCGCATGGACATGGCCATCGCCAATTCGACACCGCCAACCCCTGCGCCAAGAACCACCAGCTTTGCAAGCTGCGGCGCGCTGGCAACAAAGGCCTCCCATTTGTCGATAAGCTGGCCCAAGGGTTTGGCCGACACGACATGGTCCGAAAAACCCGGCACCATCGGCAGATCAGACGTGATCCCAACATCCAGACTGGCAAGATCATACCCCAACGGGGCGCGGCCTTGCAAATGTATCAGCTTGTTCGCAGGGTCGATCAGCGTCGCGCGGTCCAAGATCAAACGGGCATTGGCAAATCGGGCCAATCTGACAAGATCAATCATGATCTCTTTGCGCGTATAATGTCCGGCAATAAAGCCCGGCAACATGCCGGTGTAAGGCGCCGTTGGTTCTGGGTTGATCACGGTCAGGCGCACACCGGCCTGGGGCTTCATGGCCCACATCCGCAAGACCAAAGCATGCGCATGTCCGCCGCCAAGCAGCACCAAATCCTTTACGATGGGTGTATTTTCCGTCTGCATTGCCCTTCATGTCCCCCGAGGTGTGCAACCTACCCTGCCTTGGGTCAAATGACGAGACGGACCGGCCATCTATCTGACGGTCCACAGGCGGCAAATTTCCGGATAACTTGCTGCACTAGGCAAATCACACTAGCGTCAAGGGATGAGTCAACGACCTGGAATACGTGTTATCCAAACACAGCGGCTTGCGCTGAACCACAGCTTGCAGGCCTCTATCGTCTTGTTGCGCGCCGATGCGGGGGGTTTGACCCGCTATTTGGAAGAGCAAGCCACCAAGAATCCGCACTTGCGGCTTGATCCGCCCGAACCCGCTGCGGCGCATGATTGGCTGCCCAGATGGGCAGGCGCGTTTGGCAATGTGTCCACGGGTCATTTTTCATCCGCAGATTTCGCGTCAGCGATCGACAGTGCGGCAGAAGCCGCCCCCAGCCTTTACGCCCATGTCATTGCAGCCATTGGGACCATGACCCTTACCGCAAGAGAGCGACTTGTCTCATTGGCGTTTCTGGATGCGCTAGAGCCAACGGGATGGATCAGTCAGCCGATTTCGGTCATAGCCCGTGCCGCAGGGGTTGCCGAAAAAGAGGCGGCAGGCGTTTTGGCAAAGTTGCAACGTATTGACCCGCCGGGATTGTTCGCCCGCGATCTGGCCGAATGCCTGACCCTGCAACTGGATGCAGAGGGGCTCGCCGACCGTCCCATGGGCGTCTTGCTGCAGCATCTGCATTTGCTGGCGGCAGGAGATTTTGATGCACTCTCCGTCCTATGCGAGTTGCCTCAATCCGAAATCATCCGTCGTTTCGGTCTGATCAGACGCTTGAATCCGAAACCCGGCGGTGACTTTTCACCTGTCAGTGCCGCCATGATCAGAGAACCAGACCTGATCGCGCGTCCTGACCAAGATGGGACCTGGGTGCTGTCGCTGAACCGGTCCTTGCTGCCAAGTGTCCGGGTAGAGCAAAGCAGTAAGGGCACAGCGCAAGATCTTGCCGCAGCAAAGTCCTTGGTCAAAGTGGTCGAGGCCCGCAACGCGACCCTGCTTAAGGTCGCCACCGAAATTGCCCTGCGCCAAAAGCACGCACTAGGTGAGGGCACGATCGCGATCATTCCAATGCGCATGTCCGAGGTGGCGCAGGCGGTTGGTCTGCATGAAAGTACAGTCAGTCGGGTGATTGCCGGGGCCAGCTTAGACACGCCGCGTGGAAGCATCTGGCTGCGAGAATTGTTCAGCGTCGCAGTCGGGCAGGAAAATGAACCCAATGTCGCCGGAGCGGCACTGCGCGGACATCTGTCGCGCCTGATTGCCGCCGAGCTGCCAGAAAAGCCCTTGTCGGACCAAAAGCTGGCACAGCTGATCCATACCATGCTCGGTGTGACAGTGGCGCGCCGAACTATTGCCAAATACCGTGAACTGCAAGGCATTCAGGCGGCCAGCTTGCGCAAACGCCAACGTCCCGGTTTTCGGTCCTTTTAGCGGCCTGGACGGTTTTGCGGGCGGCGCTGGTTTTGCCCCGCCAGAGGGCGCTATCTGCGAATTGTCTTGGTAAGGGATGACATTGTGCTGCCTTCACGTTATGTCGACGCGCAAAAGCAGGGCAGGACACAAGCATTATGGCGTTTTTTCTGGGTGTGGATACGGGCGGGACATATACGGACGCTGTGATCGTCGATGAGGCCGCCAATCTTGTGATCGGCAAGGCAAAATCCTTGACCACCCGCGCCGATCTGGCGCTTGGGATTGGGCGTGCGATTGACGCGGCCTTGGCGCAATCCGGTGTGACGACAAGTCAGATTGCGCTTGTTTCGCTGTCGACCACGCTGGCGACAAATGCTTTGGTTGAGGGTCAAGGCGGACGGGTTGCTTTGATCTTTGTAGGTTTTGACGACGATGACCTTGATCGTGGCGGCCTGACAGAGGCCTTGAAGGGTGACCCTGTGGTGCGCGCAACAGGTGGCCACACCCATGCGGGCACCGAAGCCGCACCCTTAGACCTCGCGATGCTAGAGGCTGAAATCACGGCTCTTGGCCCACAGGTCATGGGCTTTGCTGTGGCCGCGCGCTTTGCCACCCGCAACCCAGCGCATGAACTGGCGATCCGCGATCTGATCCGCCGCGTGACGGGCCGTCCTGTGACGTGCTCACATGAATTGTCCGCGCAGCTGAACGGCCCAAAACGCGCGCTGACTGCAGTTTTGAATGCGCGGTTGATCGGCATGATCGACCGTCTTGTGGCAGCTTGTGAGCAGCATTTACGGGTCGTGGGCATTGAGGCCCCGCTGATGGTGGTGCGCGGTGACGGCGCGCTGATCTCTGCCGCGATGGTCCGCGAGCGCCCGATTGAAACGATCCTGTCGGGCCCAGCAGCATCCATCGTGGGTGCGCGCTGGCTGACGGGCGCGCAAGATGCGCTGGTGTCTGATATTGGCGGCACGACCACTGATGTGGCCCTGTTGCGCGGCGGTTTGCCAGAGATTGACCCCCAAGGCGCGCGCGTTGGCGGCTTTCGCACCATGGTCGAGGCTGTGGCGATGCGCACCACAGGGTTGGGCGGCGACAGCGAAGTTCATTTGATAACCGAAGGCCTGACGGGCGGCATGCGGCTTGGCCCACGCCGATTGATCCCGGTCGCCTTGCTTGCGACAGAACACGCGAAAATGGTCCATGACACCTTGGACCGCGCGCTCGCAACCGAAACCGCGGGTGAATTTGATGGTCGGTTCGTGGTGCCCATGTCTGGTCAAGTCTCTGGCCTGACCCCGCGTGAGACCACAGTTTTGGCCCGCATCACACAAGCCATGCCAATGGCGCATGCGCTTACCACCCGGTTAGAGGTCGCGGCTCTGGAACGTCTCGTGTCTCGCGGGTTGGTCATGATCGCGGGCGTAACGCCGTCTGATGCCAGCCACGTCTTGGGTGGTTTGACCAGCTGGGACGCAGTGGCATCAGAAAAGGCCGTGCGACTGCTGGGTCGCCGACGCAATGGCGCAGGCGAACGCTTTGCCAATGACGCGGCCACACTGGCCAAAAGCATCGTCGATCAGTTGACCGCACAAACCGTGGATTGCCTGCTCGAAGCTGCCTTTGATGAAGATGACATCTTTGAAGGATCAGACCCAACGATGCTCGCCAAACATGCGTTGACCACGGCCGGGCTGTCACACCACAAAGGTGTTATCGCCCTTTCGACCCGTCTCGCGGTCCCTGTCATCGGGCTTGGCGCTTCTGCTCCGTCCTACTACGGCGCAGTCGGCAGACGCCTCAGCTGCGAGATGATTTTGCCAGAACATGCGGGCGTGGCCAATGCGATTGGTGCCGTGGTGGGGCAGGTCAGCCAACGCGCCCAAGGGTTGATCTCCTCTCCGTCAGAGGGGCGCTATACCGTGCATTTCGCCGATGGCCTTGAACACTATGGCGATGCCGACGCAGCAATGGCGGCACTTGAAACCTTCTTGACCCAAGAAGCCCAGTCGCGCGCCCGTGCTGCAGGGGCAGAGGATCTGCGCATCACTGTGCAGCGCGATCTGCGCGAAGCAGAGATAGAGGGCCGCAAGATGTTCATAGAGGCTACGATCAGCGTCACCGCCGCAGGCCGCCCGCGCGTTGCCCATGGCTGAAGCCAAAACCTTTTGTGACGGCCGTTTTGTGACCAGCACAAAACCCGAACCACCCCGTTTGCACCACTCGGTACGTTTTCCCCTTGACGCCCTCCACCCGCTTGCCTAATCACCCCATCAAGTGGCTAGGTAGCTCAGCTGGTTAGAGCACGCGACTCATAATCGCGGGGTCGGGGGTTCGAGTCCCCCCCTCGCCACCACTTCCCCTCCCTTATAGCGCAAATCAGCAACGCTTTGAAAAACCCCGGCCCAAAGGGCACTAAACGAGTGCGCTTGCGCGGCGGTTTCTTGCCTGTCGCAACTGAAAGGTCCACTCGGATCAATCCCATTCACCGGATCGCCGAAGCTATAGCTGTAGCGGTTGGTGCCGACGCCGGCTTGCATCACCTCCCACCAATCGGGCTGCAGGAACATGCCCAGCTGGGGGTCGTAGTAGCGGGCGCATCGGTATTGCAGGCCTGCGTCGGCGTCGAGGCGCTCGCCGATCCAGCCTTTGGTGTCGAGGGCTGGGTTGGTGACGGCGACCGTGCTCAGCGACACAGCACCATAGGGCAAGTAAAACCGCCACTGATCCGACACCCCCGCCGCACTGGTGATCTGGCGCGACCTGTCCCTGCGCATCGCGGTGCAGGTAGCTGGCGCTGGCGGGCAGCACGCCGTTAAGGAGTTTCACGTTAGGGTGCGGATAGGTCAGAATCTGCTCCAACCCGGCAAGGCGGAAATTCCGGACCTCTACCGCGCCGAAATAGAGCGTGACGGGCGCGGTCGGCGAGATCGCCTTACAATCGGTGCCCGCCGCAAGGTTTTCGATCTTTTTCAGCCGAGCGCCCCCTGCGCCGTAGACGTAACAGGTGGTCTTGCCCGCCAAAGTCACCGAAAGCGGACGGTTTTCCGCGTCATAGGTCATGATCCGGCCGGACAGGCCGT
>JAAFIJ010000049.1 GCA_013298675.1 Rhodobacterales bacterium
TTGCGATGGCGTTGCTGTGCAAACCTGACCTTTTGATCGCGGACGAACCGACAACCGCTTTGGACGTTACGGTCCAAGCCCAAATCATGCATCTTTTGGCAGAATTGCAGCAAGAATTTGGCATGGCCACCGTGTTGATCACCCATGATCTGGGCGTTGTCGCCGGATTTTGCCGCGAAGTCATCGTGCTATACGGCGGCCGCGTGATGGAACAATCCCCCGTAGAGCCGCTGTTTTACACGCCCTCGCATCCCTATACGCGCGGATTGCTGCGCGCCATCCCCCGGCTGGATCAAGAGGGGGCAGCACTCGACAGCATCCCCGGTTCTCCGCCCAATATGACCAAACTGCAGACCGGCTGCCCGTTTCAGCCGCGCTGCGACGTCGCACTCGATGCGTGCAAACATACCCTCTCGCCATTGACTGAATTCGAACCCGGTCGCCTTCGTGCCTGCAATCGTTCGTTGGAGGAATTGGCATGACCGCTTTGCTAAAGGTTCAAGACCTGCGGGTGACCTTTCACATCAGCCGCGAAGGCGACATGCCGTGGACCAGGCCACGACCGCTTCACGCGCTCAACGGTGTCAATTTTTCCTTGGCGGCGGGCGAGACACTGGGGATAGTGGGCGAGTCCGGCTGCGGGAAATCCACTCTCGCACGGGCGATCACCCAAATGGTCGCGGCACAAGGCAAGGTGGTCTGGAACGGCACGCAGGATCTGCTGGCCCTTAGCCGCCATGAAATGCTGCCCTACCGCGCCAACATGCAGATGATTTTCCAAGACCCGTTGGCCAGTCTTAATCCACGTATGACCATCGGTCAGATCATCGCAGAGCCCTTAAAGACCCATCATCCGAATTTGTCCGCAACCGAAGTACGCGCGCGGGTTCAGCTGTGGATGGACCGTGTCGGGCTGTTGCCGAACCAGATCAACCGTTATCCGCACGAGTTTTCTGGTGGCCAATGTCAGCGGATAGGCATCGCCCGCGCTTTGATCATAGAGCCGCAGCTTTTGATTTGTGATGAGCCGGTGTCGGCACTTGACGTGTCGATTCAGGCGCAGGTGATCAACTTGCTGGCCGATTTACAGCGCGATCTGGGGCTTGCGATGATCTTTATCGCCCATGACCTGTCGGTGGTAAAACATATTTCTGACCGGGTGATGGTTCTCTATTTGGGTCGGGTGATGGAAGTGGCCGACCGCGCTGCTTTGTTTGCAGCACCAAAGCATCCCTATACCCAAGCGCTTTTGTCGGCGGTGCCAATTCCTGATCCGATCAAAGAGCGTGCAAAACAAGTGATTGCCCTGACCGGGGATTTACCTTCGCCTATGTCGCCCCCTTCGGGTTGCGTGTTTCGGACACGCTGTAGCAAGGCGACAGAAATTTGCGCGCGCGTGATCCCCGAGCTTTTGGGAGATAGTCACCAAGTCGCTTGCCATCACGCGGCATAGACTAGACCACACGCAGTTGGCCGTAAGATGTTTCAAGGCGAAATTGCTGTGGCCAGACTCAGCCAACATGCCGTTCGCGCAATCATAGATTGCACCGTTCGGGGTTGAACCATAGAATTGTGACAAATCCTTAACAAATCCCTAACAACCGCTTGCGATTTTTGCGATCAGACATAAGCTGTCGGGCAATTGGTTCAGGAGTTTTATGTGATGTTTTCAAAAATTCTACTATTCGCACTGCTGGCAATTTTGCCGCTTCCATCGGCCAGCTTGGCAGCAACGGTCACCTATGATTTAACTGCGACGGTGGTTCAGGGCCCTGGATTTGGGCAGTCCACTCTTGGATCTATCAGCTTTGACGATAGTTTTTTGGTGATTGGAAACGAAGTATTGGCCCCTCTGTCCAGAGGTGGCGTCACTGTGACCTTTGGCCTTGCCACGGGCGGCAAAACGGTTTGGTTCACGCAAAATCAAGACTCGAACTACCCCGTTTTTCCGCAACTCAGCTTTGTGAACTTTAACCTGTCTTCGGTTAACTTTCAGCTATTGCACAATTACAATGGGGTAAGCCTTACGAAGTACGGCGTGTTGGAGGTGTTGTTCGGTAATACCCTGTCTGGCGATGCAATGTCCGGTTACTATGTCGACGCCTATGTTCGCGAGGTCAGTACAGCGCCTGTACCATTGCCGACTGGATTGCCGCTATTTGCCGCATCATTGACTGGGCTGGCGTTTGCTGCATGGCGGCGATCTCAGTTTAAAGCTGTTGAGCTGCCAAAACTGACTTAGGATAAGGGTGAGAGGCTGACAACGACCCAAGTGGGGCTCGTTACGGCTGCTTCCTTCCGGACCTGACCGGGTTGGCGAGGCACTTACCCGCGCCAACCTCTCACGACACGATATAGTCGCAGGTTTGGCGATTTGCAAGCGGGCGCGCTTAAGCAACGCCACCTTCCAACGCCTTTCGCATCGCTTCTCGGACTTGGGCGGTCATAAAGTCGGCAAAGACGCGGACTTTGGGGTCTTTTAGCCTGCGGTGTTGGCTAAGACAGGACAGCTGAGTAGGAACGGGCGGTGTAGCCACTGCAACGGGAACCAAGGCGCCAGAGCGCAAATGATCAGCCACATCAAACTCCGGCTTCAAGATCACGCCGCGCCCGTCGAGGGCCCACCCGGTCAGCACGTCACCATCATCTGATTCGAACGGTCCCCCGATGTCAAACTTGCGCGGTCCATCCGGCGTTTGCAGCGTCCATTGAAACTCTTTCGCGCCCGGAAAGCGCAGGTTCAGACAATCATGTTTGTCATCCACCAAAGCCGCGCCATCCGCAGGCATGCCACGTCGCGTGATGTAAGCGGGCGCTGCGCACAACACCCTTGGACAATCCGCAATCAACCGAACCTTAAGCGAGGAATCCTCAAGAATCCCCAGATGAAAGGCGATGTCCAACCCTTCGCCCGTCACATCAATGGTCCGGTCCGATAGGCGAAGGCGGACGTCAATCTCTGGATAGACGTCTTTGAACGCCGGAACATAGGGCGCAATGAATCGCCTGCCCACCCCCAGCGGGGCAGAAATGAAAATCGTCCCGCGCAGGTTTTTGGTCACATCCATCACAGCAGATTCAGCGTCGTCGATTGCGTCCAAAACCTTGCGTGCACCCTCAAAAAAGATCCGGCCATTTTCTGTCGGTTGCAAGGTTCGGGTGGTGCGGGCAAACAACCGCACGCCAAGATGCTTTTCTAAATCCGAGATGCGCGACGAGGCCACCGCGGGCGAGGTACGTTGATCGCGCGCTGCGGCCGACATAGAGCCCAGTTCAAAGACCCGGACGAACATTCTGATGTTGTTGACATAAGACATGATTTTCACGCGATGCTTGAAAGTGATCTTGCTATTTACTGGATTAACAGAAAGGTTTTGTCCGGTATAGCCTGTGATATCCCCGTCAGGGTGCCGCGTTGGAGGACTGCCGATGTATGATTGGATCGTGTTGTGGGAATGGGTGGAACTGGCTGTTCGCTGGCTGCACGTGATCACCGCAATCGCGTGGATCGGGTCGTCGTTTTACTTCATCGCTCTTGACCTCGGCTTGCGGCAAACGCCCAGCCTACCGCCTTTGGCGCACGGCGAAGAATGGCAAGTGCATGGTGGCGGTTTCTATCATATTCAGAAATACCTCGTCGCCCCAGAAATGATGCCAGAGCATCTGACATGGTTCAAATGGGAAAGCTATGCGACGTGGCTTTCTGGTTTCGCCATGTTGGTTTTGGTCTATTACCTTGGATCAGAGATGTATCTGATCGACCCCGAAGTGGCCGATTTAACCGCCCCGCAAGCGATTGCGATTTCATTGGGTTCGCTCGCCTTTGGGTGGGTCGTCTATGATGTGATCTGCAAAAGCCGCTTTGGTGACAACAACACCCGGCTGATGGTCGGGCTTTACGTGATTTTGGTCTGCATGGCATGGGGCTATACTCAGGTGTTTACCGGCCGGGCCGCGTTGCTGCATTTGGGTGCCTTTACCGCCACGATCATGAGCGCGAATGTCTTTATGATCATCATGCCCAATCAGCGCATCGTGGTCGCGGACCTGAAAGCCGGGCGCAAGCCTGACCCGAAATACGGCAAGATCGCCAAACAGCGGTCTACTCATAATAATTATCTGACTTTGCCGGTCATATTCCTGATGTTGTCGAACCATTACCCGTTGGTGTTTGCCACCCAGTACAATTGGCTGATTGCCAGTCTGGTGTTCCTGATGGGCGTCACCATCCGCCACTGGTTCAACACCAAACATGCGCGCAAGGGTAATCCGCATTGGACTTGGTTCGTCACGGTGGTGATCTTTCTGCTGATCGCTTGGTTATCGACCGCGCCGATGCGCACCCCTCCCCCTGAGACAGCGCTAAAGGGACAGTCACTGCGCTTTGCCTCTGCGCAAGGGTTTGGCGATGTTGTGTCCATCATTCAGGGGCGCTGCTCTATGTGCCACGCGGCAGAACCGTCATGGCCCGGCATGATGTGGCCGCCAAAAGGGGTGGTGCTTGAAACCCCTGCCCAGATCGCCCGTGAAGCGCGGCGTATCTACATTCAGGCTGGCATCACCCATGCCATGCCGCCTGCGAACCTAAGCTTTATTGAACCGGCCGAGCGTGAGGCAATCATCCTTTGGTTCAATTCCGTTGGGCAGTCGGACCAGCAGGGTTAGGGTTTAAAGCCCCAAAACATCGGAAAAGTCATACTGACCCGGGGCTTTGCCCTGCCCCCAAAGAACCGCGCGCAAAGCGCCCTTGGCAAAGATGCTGCGGTCAGTGGCCAAATGTCGAAGGACAATCCGCTCTCCGGCGGACGCAAAAATAACGTCATGTTCACCGACGATATCGCCGCCACGAATTGCGCTGAAACCGATGGTCCCTTGCGTGCGCGCACCTGTGATGCCGTCACGGCCGGAAACCTTGGCATCACTTAGGGAAATGCCACGCCCCTCGGCAGCAGCCTCTCCCAACATCAGCGCGGTTCCAGATGGGGCATCAACCTTCATGCGGTGATGCGCCTCGACGATCTCGATATCCCAATCTTCATCCAAGGCGGCTGCGACTTTGCGTGTCAGGCTGACCAGCAGGTTCACGCCAAGGCTCATATTGCCAGCCCGTACAATGACGGCATGGCGCGATGCAGCCTCTATCTTCGCAAGATGCGCCGGCTCAAGCCCCGTGGTGCCAATCACATGAACCGCGCGCGCTTGCGCGGCCAGGGCTGCGAATTCGACTGATGCGGCGGGGGCAGTAAAGTCGATGATGCCTTGAGCGCGGGCAAAGACCTCTAGCGGATCGTCCGTGACAAGAACCCCAATCGCGGCCCCGCCCATGCATTCCCCGATATCGCGGCCAATCCAGGCATGGCCCGGACGTTCCAGACACCCTACCAAAGCGACTTTATCAGAGGCGGATACCGTTTTGATCAGCATCTGCCCCATCCGGCCCGAGGCCCCGGTGATCACAATCCCTGGTAAAACTGTCATGGCACGCTCCTGTTTGAAGCTTCCTTTAGCCTGTTTCGCCACGCGGCAAAAGCCCGCCGTTGCGGGTCGCGCGAAAACACCTTATGTGACGCGCATGTCAAACAAGCGTTTCTCTTCGGCCTCTGGCCCGTCTCAACGTCAGCTTCGCGTCGGCGAACTGATCCGTCGCACTTTGGCCGATGTGCTGAACCGTGCGGATATTCACGACCCAGAGCTGAACCGGATGTCCATCACCGTGGGCGAAGTGTCGTGCTCGCCTGACCTGAAGGTGGCGACAGTTTATGTCATGCCTCTGATGGGATCGGTCGCGGTCGAGGATGCAATCGCAGCATTGGCGCGCAACAAACACGAGTTGCGCCATCGTCTGTCGTCAGAGTTGACGCTGAAATACGCGCCCGATTTGCGGTTCCGCCCGGATCAAACTTTTGATCGCCTGGATGAAACACGCAGACTTTTTGCCGACCCGACTGTCCAACGCGATCTGGCGGCACCGGACGAAGATGACACAGAGGATGATGGGGCGACAAAGTGATTTTCACCAAGTCCTTTGGTAGATTACTCTTTGTTTTCATTTGGCTTTGCTGTGGCACCGCGCACGCGCAAACCTGCCGTGACCTGTTGTTCGAAGGCAAGTCCTATACCGCCTGCACCGTTGCTGCATCTGAGGATTTGCGCCTTTTCAACGCAGGACCTGACGGGCCCTATGGCAGTTTCAAGGTCTTGGATGATGCCTTGAAAGAACAAGGCCTGGCTCTTGGTTTTGCGATGAATGCGGGCATGTTTCACCGAGACCTTGCGCCCGTCGGTCTTTATGTCGAACTGGGACAACAAGGTATGCGCCTGATCACGTCCGATGGGCCGGGCAACTTTGGGTTGCTGCCCAATGGGGTGTTTTGCATCACCGACGCGGGCTTTGCGGTGACAGAATCGCTGCGGTTTAAGTCTGCAAAACCAGAGTGTCGCTATGCCACCCAATCGGGTCCGATGCTGGTGATTGAAGGCGCGTTACACCCAAAGTTCAGGCCCGGATCAGATTCGCGCCTGATCCGCAATGGCGTGGGAACACGCGCTGACGGGCAAACAGCGGTCTTTGTCATTTCAAACGAAGCAGTCAATTTTCACGAATTCGCCCGGCTGTTCAGGGATGAACTGGGCCTGCCAAACGCGTTGTTCCTCGATGGCACGATCTCTCGGCTCTACGATCCCGACCACGGGCGGCATGATGGGGGCTTTCCGATTGGGCCGATCGTTGGAACCGTTGTCCCGCGCACGCCAGGCGAAGGTTGACGGGCACGAATTTGGCCAGTAGCTGGCACAAAGATTGGCAGCGCGCATCTTCGCCGTTGCACGCTGGGGGCATTGAGAGATCGCATGGCACGCACGAAAAAAGGCAGAGCAATCTCTGGTTGGCTGGTGGTTGATAAACCTGCTGGCATCACCTCGACGGCGGTCGTCAACAAAGTGAAATGGGCGTTTCAAGCGCAAAAAGCCGGGCATGCAGGCACGCTGGACCCAGCAGCGACAGGTGTTTTGGCGATCGCCTTGGGAGAGGCTACAAAAACAGTTCCCTACATTACCGACGCAGTGAAATGCTACCGATTTCGGGTGACCTTCGGGGCGGCCACCAACACCGATGATGCCGAAGGCGTGGTGATTGCACAGTCTGCGCTGCGCCCGAGTGACGGTGAGATCGAGGCCGCGCTGGCTGCGTTTCGCGGGCAAATTGAACAGGTCCCACCGCAGTTTTCTGCCGTGAAGGTCGAAGGGGAGCGGGCCTATGATCTGGCGCGCGAAGGCGAGGCGATGGATTTGGCCTCACGCCCACTTTGGGTGGAAAAATTGGTGATCACCGCACGACCCGACACGGATCATGTTGATTTGGAAATGGTCTGCGGCAAAGGCGGATATGTCCGATCGATCGCGCGCGATCTTGGTGATGCTTTGGGCTGCCTTGGTCATGTGGCATGGTTGCGGCGCGAATGGTCCGGTCCGTTTTCGACTGATGACAGTGTGACGCTTGACGACATTGATCGGTTGGCCAAAACCGAAGAAATAGATGCACTGTTAAAGCCTCTGGAAATTGGACTTGCCGATTTGCCTGAATTGCCCTGTACGCCCGAAGGGGCGGCACGGTTGAAGAACGGTAACCCCGGCATGGTGATGTCATCGCAGGCAGGCTACGGCGATGAGGCTTGGGCGAGTTATCAAGGGCGCGCGGTGGCTGTTGGGATTTACAAAAGCGGTGAGCTGCACCCGAGCCGCGTTTTCAATTGATGGTCCAGAGGGCCGGGCTTGGGCGGCATCGAGCCACCCAAGCCCGGGCTGCCGCCTGAGCGTTCTGTGCGCGCAGGAAAACGCATAAAGGTCTTAAGTTCATGTTGATCCGTCGTCACAACAAGGGCAACTGCCGCTCTGAGGCCAGCTATTCAGATTGCGAGGGATACCGTTTTGCTTTGACCCGGGTTTGGGATGCAAAGGGACCAAAAGTAACTTTCGTGATGCTCAATCCGTCAACTGCGACCGAAGTACAGAACGACCCTACAGTCGAGCGGTGCGAACGGCGGGCCCGGACGCTGGGGTACGGCGCATTTCAGGTGACCAATATTTTTGCTTTTCGCGCGACAGACCCCAGGGTCATGAAGACCCAAATTGACCCTGTTGGCGCAGACAATAATGCGATGATCCTAGCAGCAGCGGCTTGGGCGGACCTGGTGGTCTGTGCGTGGGGCAGTCACGGGGCGCATTTGGGCCGCGGTCAAGAGGTGGGGGACATGCTGCGCCAAACCAATCAGCCATTGCATCATTTGGGTCTAACCAAAGAAGGCCACCCCAAACACCCACTTTATATCGGCTATGCAGAACAACCACGGCTTTGGATCTAAACTTGAACTAAAGCCATTCGCTTGGGAAAGCATGATCAGGCTGACAGCAACTGTACCTGTGTCAAATCGAACGAGCCATTTGCAGGCAGGTTTGCCAATGGCATTCCGTCCAGCATCAGAGTGATGGACCCGGTCTCGGGAGACGTTTCCATCGACAGCACTGGGTCCGGATGGGCGATTGAATCATAAACCACGACCAGAGAATCCTCTGTCTGATTAAAATCCGTGATAACAGCTGGAGCGCCTGCTTGGGCTGCCGCACCAAGATTGAAGACATCCGCGCCTTGCCCGCCATTGCCATAATCCCCGGCCCCCAGCATCAGTGTATCTGAACCCGCGCCCCCGTTCAGGAAGTCAATTTCAGCGTCACCGCCCAGCACAGTGTCCAGCCCCGCGCCAGACCAAAGCGTGTCATTGCCATCGTTACCGTTCACGACATCGCCACCCTGCCCGCCAAAGATCACGTCATCCCCAAGTCCGCCCGACAAGGCGTCGTTGTCTTCTTCACCCCACATCTGATCGTTGCCGTCACCGCCAACAAGCTCGTCATTACCAGCACCGCCAGCAAGCTGATCATCTTGAGCATGACCGAAAAGATGATCGTCACCAGCCTCACCTTGCAAGGCATCAAGGCCCTCGCCTCCGTGCAATCCATCAGACCCAGCGCCGCCCCAAAGGGTGTCATCGCCCTCATCACCATAAAGGAAATCGTCACCGTCCTGACCGTTCAGAACATCGTTGCCGCCGTGACCTGAAAGCATGTCCAGACCGGCTCCGCCCGACACCTGATCCGCAGAACCGCCCCCCGTCAGCACAGTGTCGCCACTGTCACCCTGAAGGGTAACCGAGGCGTCTTGTGGATCATCGATATCATCGGACCGCGGTTGTCCGTTACCATCTGCGCTGGAATCTGACGCAAGCGACAGCATTTCCAAACTGCTGCTCGAAACCATTGAGAGAGAAAGTTGCAGGTCTTCTTCATAGCTATCATGTGGCATTTGTTCGTCAGAATCGTCCTCGTCGGCAGGATGCATTACGCTGTCAACTGCCAGCCCGGCCAACAGTGCGCCAAACAGCCCGATTAATGCCAACATGACGTTCGCCCCAAGTCTGCGCAACGCCGTGCGCACCCATCCATTATGCCGAGAATCCCCGATCTTGATCAAAACATATCACAAAAATCGCCTCTACGCACCAGTCAAGTCCATGGTTTTCATGGAATTCTCGCCGAGTGGTTAATAAATCTCACGTCAAAAGGACGGTTTCAGTGGCCTTTTGCCCCCAGCCTTTGCCTGACTTGGCTGTCGAAATCCCCCTTCCCTTATCAGGTATTTGCATCTATACGCCCGCATCCGCTGTGCTTTAGCGGTGTCAACGGCCCTGCTGGACGACATCCCGGCTTGTGCCTTCACCCTCTTAATAGGAGATTTCGATGTCGATCACTGTTGAAACCAAAGCACGTCTGATCAAAGAATACGCAACCAAAGAAGGCGACACCGGTTCGCCAGAAGTACAGGTTGCCATCTTGTCGTCGCGCATTGCGACCCTGACCGAGCACTTCAAGATGCACAAGAAAGACAACCACTCGCGTCGTGGCTTGCTGATGCAAGTTGCCTTGCGCCGTAAGCTTTTGGACTATCTGAAGAGCAAAGACGAAGCACGTTATGCGTCGTTGATCGCACGCCTCGGCCTGCGTCGCTAATCCGCGTCAAATCATACGAAACGCCCGTGGTGAAAGCCGCGGGCGTTTTGCTTTTCGGGGGATTTGCAAGATGGGTTTTCGAAGATGAAATCAGATTTGGTCATTCCAAAACCGGCGCTCTTTGGTTGTGTGCTGACCCAGACAGCGCGTACCATGGGGGCGGTTTTGCTCTCGGGAAACCCTTTTGAATGGTCTTGATGACGCAATCGTTGAATGATCTGGCCGCGATCAATCATGCGCCCATGCCCCTTCCCAAACCGCTCATTTTCCTGTAGACGCGCGCCATCTGCGATATGAGGCCATGCCCCCGGCCGCATGCATCAGGATAGGGGGCGGCGGCAATGGGGCCGCTATGCAAACGGAAGACACGGGCAAGGGGCCTGTGGGTGCTTCCATATAGGGAACGATAGATGTTCAACGTAACGAAAAAATCAATCCAGTGGGGCAATGAAACGCTGACACTGGAATCGGGCAAGATTGCCCGTCAGGCAGACGGTTCGGTCATCGCCACTTTGGGCGAAACCAGCGTTATGGCCAACGTGACATATGCACGTGCGCCAAA
This sequence comes from Rhodobacterales bacterium, assembly GCA_013298675.1. Taxonomy (GTDB): domain Bacteria; phylum Pseudomonadota; class Alphaproteobacteria; order Rhodobacterales; family Rhodobacteraceae; genus JAAFU01. The sequence continues at coordinate 10,625 of JAAFIJ010000049.1, forward strand.
ACCAGGTCAGGATTTCTTTCCTCTGACCGTGCACTACCAAGAAAAATACTACGCCGCCGGTAAAATTCCGGGCGGTTTCTTTAAGCGCGAAGCGCGTCCGTCGGAAAAAGAGACGCTGACATCGCGACTGATTGACCGTCCTTGCCGCCCGCTGTTCGTTGAGGGTTTCAAGAACGAAGTTTTGGTCATGGCAACGGTTCTGTCGCATGACTTGGAAAATGAGCCCGATATCGTCGCAATGATTGCCGTTTCGGCTGCTTTGACGATTTCCGGCGTGCCCTTCATGGGTCCAATCGGCGCTGCGCGCGTCGGCTTCTCGGGCGGGAACTATGTTCTCAACCCAGCGGTTGACGACATGCAGAACCTGAAGAACAACCCAGACCAGCGCCTTGATCTGGTCATCGCCGGCACCAAAGACGCCGTGATGATGGTGGAATCCGAAGCGTATGAACTGACCGAAGCAGAAATGCTGGGCGCTGTGAAGTTTGGCCACGCGGCCATGCAGCCCGTCATCGACATGATCATTGATTTCGCCGAAGATTGCGCCAAAGAGCCGTTCGATTTCCAAGCGCCAGATTACTCTGATCTCTATGCTCGCGTGAAAGCGGCTGGCGAAACCCAGATGCGCGCGGCATTCGCGCTGCGTGACAAGCAAGAGCGCACGACAGCGATTTCGGCTGCTGTTGCCGCGATCAAAGCGGCTTTGCCTGCCGAAGATCTGGCCGACATCAACCTTGGTTCGGCTGTCAAAAAGCTGGAATCTTCAATTCTGCGCGGCGACATCATCAACGGTGGCGCACGTATCGACGGACGTGACAACAAAACCGTCCGCCCGATCGTGGCGGAAACCGGCATTTTGCCGCGCACCCACGGTTCGGCTTTGTTCACCCGCGGCGAAACCCAAGGTTTGGTTGTGACCACGCTTGGCACCGGTGAGGATGAGCAGATCATCGACGCGCTGCACGGCAATTCGCGGTCAAACTTCTTGCTGCATTACAACTTCCCTCCCTATTCGGTGGGCGAAGTTGGTCGTGTGGGCAGCCCGGGTCGTCGCGAAATCGGTCACGGCAAACTGGCGTGGCGCGCGCTTCAGGCAGTTTTGCCAGCGGCAACCGACTTCCCTTACACCATCCGTTTGGTGTCCGAGATTACCGAATCCAACGGATCGTCTTCGATGGCATCGGTTTGCGGTGGCTCGCTTGCGATGATGGATGCGGGCGTTCCGTTGAAGTCACCAGTTGCTGGGGTGGCGATGGGTCTGATTTTGGAAGAGGATGGCCGCTTTGCCGTTCTGACCGACATCTTGGGTGACGAAGATCACCTCGGCGACATGGACTTCAAGGTCGCAGGCACCGCCAACGGCATCACCACGATGCAAATGGACATCAAGATCGCGGGCATCACGCCAGAGATCATGGAACAAGCCCTTGCGCAGGCGCGCGATGGCCGTCTGCACATCCTTGGTGAGATGAACAAGGCGTTGTCTGCGCCTGCTGGTTTCAGC
>JAAFIJ010000005.1 GCA_013298675.1 Rhodobacterales bacterium
AATTTGCGTTCCCGTTCACCGATGCGCCGCCCATATGCGTGCCGTGATAGCCCTTTTTCAGGCTTAGGAACTTTACGCGCCCCGCCTCACCACGGATTTTATGGTATTGGCGTGCCAGTCGCAGAGCGGTTTCGACAGAATCCGAACCGCCAGAGGTAAAGAACGCACGCGTTAGCCCATCGGGTTCAAAGAAGGTCCGCAGCTCTTCGGCCAGTTCGATCACGCAGTCATTCGAGGTGCCGCGAAAGGTGGAGTAATAGGGCAGGCGGTCAAGCTGGCGCGCAATCGCATCTTTGATCGGCTGGCACGAATACCCAAGATTGACGTTCCACAACCCACCCACGGCATCAACGACCTCGTGCCCGTCGATGTCGCGAATGCGCACGCCGTGCGCTTCGGTGACAATGACGGGGGGATTGGCATGGCTGTCAGAAGGCGAGGTCATCGGATGCCACAGGCTGCGCGCGTTGTTGGCCTTTAGGAAGTTTTCGTCTTTCATTTTGGAGTCCTCGCTGATGGATTATTCGGCGCTATGCGGCCGTTTGCCACGCAGTGGCAATTGCGGGCGGCACGCTGCCACCCCACAGTTTTGTGATTTTGCGGCCGGCCTGTATCAAGGTGGCGCGCGTATGGGTTATTTGTTCGGACGACTGGCGAGATGCGATTGCCGCGACGGAAACCGCGCCGATGCAACTGCCAAAGGCATCAAAGAGTGGCACCGCCATGCTGTTGACATCCGTCTCATACGCGCCTGCACTTTCAGCCACGCCGGACTTGGTGATATGCGCGAGGCGGTCACGCAAATTTGCCGGATTGGTTTCGGTTCTCACCGCCAGTTTCACCAAAGGTTTGTCCAATTGCGCCGCGACGAATGCCTCGGATTGAAAGGCAAGGACGGCAAGCCCCGACGAAGTTGCATGAAACGGCAACGAGTCGGTGTCCTCCATCGTGACCCGAGTCGCATAAGCAGTGCTATAGGCCACTGCCAAAGGCCGCAAAACCGATGCCATGATCAAAGACATATGCGCGGTCTCTCCCGTCGCATTTGCCAGTTCCTGCAAGATCGGCATCGCTGCGTCGCGTGTCGGCACCTGTGCCTCGCGCTGGGCGGCCAAACGCAGGACCGAAGGGCCAAGGCGGTATTCGCGGCTGCTGCCAACTTGCTCTAACAGGCCGTAATCGCACAGTTCTTGAACCAGACGAAAGCAGGTGGCCTTGTTCAATTGCGCCAGCCTTGCAAGGTCTGATAGGCCAATCAGCGGGCGGCTGCGGGTGAAGACATCCAGCAACTCAAGCGCTTTTCCAACCGTTCCCATGTCTATTCCAAACTGCCATTGATCCATTGCGCATGGGTTTTCGCCAGCGCTGCTTTCATTTTAGTTGACAGAGAGCCAAGGGCGTTGTCAAATAAATTCGAACCAACGGTTCAAATAATAAACCGATAAGTCGTCTGATCAACGGACGCATCAACAAACGATGGGAAGGGACCTGTAGAATGACTATTTCTGCACAGCAGGAGGTGACGCATCATGGCTGATCCGACCAACGGACTTGATTCAAACCAGTTGCGAAAAAACTCGCTTGGGGTGGGATCTATCACTTTTATGGTGGTGTCGGCTGCGGCGCCACTGACGGCTGCCGGGGGTGGTATTCCACCGTCGATGCTGCTGGGCAATGGCGCAGGCATCGCGGGTAGCTTTTTGATCGTCACTTTGATTCTATTGGCGTTTTCAGTGGGCTATGTGGCCATGTCGCGCCATGTCAAGAATGCAGGCGCCTTTTACGCCTTTGCGGCGCAGGGCCTTGGTGGGCGTGTTGGTGGTGGTGCCGCAATGATCGCGATCCTATCCTATAACGCTATGCAAATCGGACTCTTGGGTCTTTTCGGCGCTGTTGCCTCGGGCACCTTCGCTCAGTGGGGCCTCGTGCTTGATTGGTATGTCTGGTCTTATATCGCCATCGTTCTGGTGGCCATTTTGGGGTACCGTCAGGTTGATCTGTCTGCCAAAGTCTTGATGGTTCTGGTTTTGGCCGAATTTGCCATCGTCGTTGCGCTGAACCTCGCGATCTTGTTTTCAGGTGGCGAGTCTGGTCTGAACCTGCAACCCTTTGCATGGAGCGAGATCACCAGTGGCGTTCCTTCGATTGGCATCTTGTTCTGCTTTGCTGGGTTTATCGGTTTTGAGGCGACAACGATCTATTCGGAAGAGGCCAAGAACCCATCTGTGACCGTTCCTCGGGCCACCTACTTCTCGGTCATCCTGATCGGGGTGTTCTACACAATCACCTCATGGTTGATGGTCATGGGTATTGGTGTTGATAAACTGTTGCCTACGTTGGGCGGTTTGCCAGACCCAACCGCGTTTTTGTTCATTTTGGGCGAAACCTACATCGGGCCAACCCTGAGCATGATCATGGGCGTGTTGTTCATGACCTCTATCTTTGCGGCTGTCCTTGCGTTTCACAACGCCGTTGCGCGCTATAAGTTTGTCGCAGGGCGTGAGGGCATTTTGCCTGACAGCGTCGGCGTAACCCATGATGTTCACCGTAGCCCGCATGTGGGGTCGATCCTTCAGACCGTGCTTGCGCTGGTCGTTCTGACGATTTTTGTGGCGCAAGGGATGGATCCGGTTCTGAACCTGTTCGTGTGGTTGACCCAATTGGGCACGCTGGGGATTCTGGGCCTGATGGCGCTGACATCGTTTTCCGTCATGGCGTTTTTTGGTAAAGATGCACGGGGCGAAACGGCGCTTGCGACCAAGATTCTGCCCTTGATTACGGGCGTGATCATGGCCGGTTTGTTCATCAAAATCTTTATGGATTTTGGCGCATTGACCGGAACCGCTGGCATGCTGTCGTGGGGACTTCCCGCGCTGGTCTTGGTCTTTGGGGTGATCGGCTTTGTCTTGGCATCACAGCTTGCCAGCAAAGACCCTTCACGCTTTGGCCAAATGGGCAGCACCAAACTCTGATCACCAAAACCTTGGGGCGGCTGGCAACGGCCGCCCTTTTTCATGTCGCGACGGGGTCGCGCAAAAAATTAGGATTGTGATGGGCAACCGAATTCTGATCGTTGGCACCTATGACACCAAAGATGACGAGCTGACCTATCTGGCAGGCGTGATCCGCGCCCAAGGTGGCGAGGCATTGACCATGGATGTGTCTGTCCTTGGGTCCCCAAAAGCGCCAACAGATTGGACAAAGCATGATGTGGCGCGCGAGGGCGGCAGCACGATTGCCGATGCGATCGCAGGCGAAGACGAGAACCTTGCGATGCAGATCATGGCACGCGGGGCGGCGGCGCTGGCGTTGCGCGAATACCGGGCGGGGCGGTTTGACGGGGTGATCGTGCTGGGTGGCAGCATGGGCACAGACCTTGCGCTTGATCTGTGTGCGGCCTTGCCGTTGGGCGTGCCAAAATATGTGGTCTCGACCGTCAGCTTTAGCCCGATGATCCCACCGGAACGGTTGGCGGCGGATATTCAGATGATCCTCTGGGCGGGGGGGCTTTACGGGTTGAACTCGGTCTGTAAAGCCTCGCTTTCGCAGGCGGCGGGGGCCGTTTTGGGTGCTGCACGGGCGGTAGAGGCGCCTACCGGCGCAAAGCCGCTGATCGGAATGACCAGTTTTGGCAAAACCGTGCTGCGATACATGGTCAGCCTGAAACCGGCGCTAGAGGCGCGGGGGTTTGAAGTGGCGGTGTTTCACGCCACCGGTATGGGCGGGCGGGCGTTCGAAAGTCTGGCAGCAGAAGGGGCGTTTGCGGCCGTGCTTGATTTTGCGCCGCAAGAGGTGGGTAACCATCTGTTCGGATCGGCGATTTCGGCGGGCGCTGGGCGTATGACAGGGGCGGGTCTGCGCGGAACGCCACAAATGGTGTCGATTGGCTGCTATGATCTGATCGACTTTGTGGGGTGGCAACCCTTGCCAGAGGCGTTCAAGGATACCCCGGCACATGCCCATAATCGATTGCTGACATCTGTCTTGATGACCTCTGAGCAGCGGCGCACGCTTGCGCGTGAAATCTGTGCCAAGTTGGCAAGCGCCGCAGGGCCGGTTGAGTTTTTCTTGCCGGTCTTGGGCGGAAATGAATGGGATCGTCCGGGTGGGCCTTTGGAAGACACCCCAGCCTTGGCGGCGTTTTGCCAAGAGATGCGGGCCAGTTGCCCCGCGAATGTGACCTTGATCGATCTGGACTGCCACATCAATGACGACGCGTTCGCGCATGCCGTTCTTGCCCGGTTTGATGATTGGCTGGCGAAGGGGATTGTCGCCCCTAATGCGGCATGATCAGCCCCAAATTCCCAAGGGTGCTGCGCTAAATCCGCCAAATACTTTTGTCGGATCGTCCAGTTTCATATGCCCGGACAACAGTTCTGACAAAACGGCGCGGTAATCAGTGACGACGGCCAGATCAGCGCCTTCTTCCAGCACGTCATTGCTCAGACCGGGCCAGCGCCCCACCATGCGCCCGCCCTTGGCTTGCGGTCCAAGCACCATCATCACGTTGCCGCGCCCATGGTCCGTACCGCCCGCCGAATTTGCGCGCAGGCGGCGTCCAAACTCGCTCATGATCACCACGGACACGTCTTGTTGTAGCGGGCCGAGGTCTTTCCAAAACGCCATCACCGACTGCGCAAGCCAGCCCGCGTTTTCCGACAATTGGCCCGCTTGCAGGACATGCGTATCCCAATTGCCGAAATCGACAGTGGCGACGCGCAGGCCCATATCCTGCTTGATCGTTTGCGCGACGGTCATGAGTGATGGTGACAATGGGTTTTCAGGGTAGGGCACGGCGGGCGAATAACTAAGCAGGGCTTGATCCGCCTCTGACCATAGCCGTTCGCCAATCATATCAGACAGTTGCAGCAGACCATCTATCGGCGCACTTAGAGGGCCATGATCGCCAAACCCCTCGCTAAGCCGGGCACGTAATGCGGGGGCAAGCCAGTGGCCGGACCCCACCATCAGGTCGCCCAACGATTCAGACACCGCCGGCGACGCCCCCATAAAGCTGGCCGGATGCGACGTACCAACAGCCAAGGCGGGCATCGGCCCCTCGGGTGCCGCTGCCGCCAACCAACGCCCGATCCACCCGGAAGGGTCACCCGGCGGGATGTCTTTGCCAAACAATCCGCGTTCAATCCGCGCCTCGGCGTCAAAATGGCTGCGTGTGGCTTCGGTCAATCCAGACGCATGAATCAAGGTCAAATCGCCCGCGTCATAAAGATCAGCAAAAGGTTGCAGCGTTTGGTGGAACCGAAAATCGACATCGGCCACGTCTTGTTTGATCGCCCGACCAGCCGCATCGCCCTTGCGGGTGACGCGCAAATCTTCGCTGCGCGCGGCGATCAGGTTGTCGTCGGAAGTCGGGCACACAAGCGCCAGTCCATCCGCCCCACCACGCAGGAACAACACCACTAGGATCGGATCACGTGCCATTGGATTCTCTCTATCGCAGCAGAAACGCGGGGCTTAGGGCGGCAAAGGCGATGGCCGAAGACGCGACCGCCTTTTGTTCATCAGGAGAAAGCCCCTGCGCGGGTGCCGCAGGATCGACCCCCATCGCGGCAAGCAGCCCGTCAATCGGGCCGCCCAGTCGCTGCGCGTAACGGTCGGCAAAATCTTGCGTCGTTTCGCCCGGATTTGCGGAAAAATCGACTTTTGCCACCGAAAACCACTCTTCATGTGCGAAAACCGCATAATCGATCAACCGGTTCAAACTGCTTGCCCCGGTCCATTTTTCCAGCACATCCGGGTGCCCCGTTGGCGCGCCGTAGGAATGCTGTCGCCACCCGGCGCGCATCAATTGATAGTTTTCGTTGTTTTCGCGCCCGATCATTTCGGCGCCAGATGCGCGGTAAATCGCGGCCAGAAATTCAAACGGGCGGCGCAATTTTCCGGCCGGCGTTGCGTCAAAGCTGGGATGGTTAACCAGTGCCCTGATCACTTGGGAGATCTGGTCGGGCGCATCCTTGGCCTGCAGAAACACTGATGCCAGCGTCTCGACGAGGGCATCATCTGGTTGATCCGTCAGCAACCTGCGCGCGATTTTGCGGCAGACGAAACGTGCCGTGCCGGGATGGGCGGCCAGAATGTCCAGAACCTGCTCACCGTCAGCCATCGGCGCGCGGTTCGGTTCAAACTCTATCCCCAAAACACGCTTTTGATAGGGGTCGTGCCATGCCTCAATATAGTGAAATGTGCCGGTCTTGGGTGCGCTGTTGCCCTCATCTACATAGCGGCCATCGCCCACCGACCATCCGGTAAAGGCGCGCGCAACCTCGTAAACATCAAGATCAAGATACCCTTGCGCCACACCGTTTTGGTCCTTGGGCACCGAATGCCAGTCTGAATAGCGATCATTCAGGTAGTTTTCTGCGCCAAGGGTGTGCAGTTCCAAAAGTTCACGGCCAAAGTTTTCATTGGCTGGAGATGCCCTGCTGTCGGCATTGTTCAAATAATACAGCATCGCCGGAGAGCGCGCCATTTCCCCTAAAAGCACCCGAAAGTTGCCAAAGGCATGTTCGCGTATCATGGCGTCATAGGTTGGGAAAAACGCGGCGGTAAACTCGTCTTTTTGCGAATTGACGTTAAAGTGGTCGTGCCAGAACTGGGTCATCACTTCACGCAGTTGGGCCGGGGCGTGCACCGCGCGGGTCAGCGCTGCGGCGATCACCTCTGCTGCGGGCCGCGAGCGTTCACTGTACTCCATCGGCTGCTCCCAATCGATGCGGTGCAATTGGGCGGCGGGATCAGCATAAAGCGTATTCAAGGGGCGCATCTCATCGGTCGCGGTCCATTGGCCACCATTTTCATCAACGCCTGCCTCATAAACGATACGCAACATTGCCGAGGCGAGGCGCGCCATAATCTGCGGCTCATGCGCCGGAAACGACAACTGTCGGTCGAGCCATGCCGCCGGGCCCATACGTGAAAACTCTTCCAGCGACGCAGCGTTTGCACCAAACGTCAGGCGGTTCAGCCACAGACTTGCCTGCGTATTCGCAGGGCTCGCAAACAATGAATTGGGCCGTGCGAGAGCCAAGGCAAGACTGGCGAACAGGAAACTGTGAAACTGTCGCCTGTTCAGCATTCTGCATCCTTTGGCTGTCATCGCTAAAGCGTTGACGGTAATCCACGTCTGGGGAAAGCGCCGAATTGCCGGTTTGCGGAATCCCGCCCAAAGTGGCAAACCTGCCTGAGCGTCGTCAAAAAGGTCAGTTGCATGTTAAGGTGTTACCAACAATCGCCCACCGGGCTAGAATTAAATGACGATCTTTCGAACCTTGGCACTATGGTCTGGATCGACCTTTTTTCACCAACCGAGGCAGAGATAGCCATGGTCCTGAAGCTGGGCGTCGACGTGCCAAGCCTTGCGGAAATGGAAGAGATCGAAATTTCCAACCGGCTGTATCATGAAGGAAAGGATGACTATCTGACGGTCGTATTGCCCGGACAGATCCCTGTCCCCAAAGGGGTGGGCATGATGCAAACCATGGGACCGGTTTGCCTTGTCCTTGGCCCAAACCGTCTTGTGACTGTGCGCCATCATTCCCCCCGCCCTTTTGAAACTTTTCCCGAAAGAGCTGCAAAAACTGTCGCCGGTTGCGGGTCGGTTGATGCAATCTTCCTTGGCTTGGTCGAAGAAATCATTGGCCGTTTGGCCGATCTGTTGGAAATCACCGGGCGTTCACTGGATGAATTGACTGCAAAAATATACCGTGAGAACGGTCATTTGATCAAGGCGGATGAACACCACAAGTCTTTGACGCGGCTGGGAAATGAAGGCGAAAGCATTGGGCGCGTGCGTCTGGCGCTTTTGACGATTGGCCGCGCGCTGAGCTATGTCGAGGCATCTATCGCACGGCGCAATGAGCAGGCTCTTCTGTCCGAAGTTGTCAGCGCACAAAAGCACGATATCGCCGCGTTAGAGGTCCATGCTGATTTCTTGTCCTCGCGCCTTGGGCTTGCGTCAGATGCGACTTTGGGCATGATCAATCTGGCGCAAAACGTGACGGTCAGGATCGTGTCAGTGGTGGCCGCCCTGTTCTTGCCTCCGACACTTATAGCGTCGATCTATGGGATGAATTTTCAGGTCATGCCGGAACTGCAAAACCCCTATGGATATCCCTTGGCGTTGTTCTTGATGTTCGCTTCTGCCGTGTTGACCTGGGCGTTTTGCAAGTGGCGCGGCTGGCTTTGAACACAGGCCCTAAGACAGGACAGCCAGCAAATCCATCGCAGTGATTTGATCGAACTGCACGTGCCGCTGCATCATTGCTTCGGCACCTTCAGAGTTACGGTCAAAGATCAGCGCTGCGATGGCACGGTGTTCGCGCGCCGAACTGGCAATCGCACCTGCATAGCGATAGCGCGCGCGGTAGTAGGCCAGCAGTTTGCGTGCATTGGTCTTGATCATCTCAAGCAGAAACGGGTTCCCTGCCGCAAGGGCCACGGTTTCGTGAAACCGTAAGTTAAGTTGATAATAGCTGTCCGGTTCTGCGTCCCCGTATTGGCGGGCATGCTCTTCACAATTTCGCACAGCAAGTTCCAGAGACGCGGCCCAAGCGTTTGACAATCGGCGCGCAGCAAGGCCCGCGGCTTGGGCCTCTAGCTTGGCATGAACTTCCAAGATCGCCAGAAACTCTTCAAGGCTGGGCCGAAAGACCGTGGCCCCTTTGCGGGGCAATCGTTGGATAAGGCCGACAGCCTCAAGCTGAAGGATCGCTTCGCGCACCGGTGTCCGTGAGACACCAAATTCGTTCACCAATTGGGTTTCGTCGATCAGATCGCCTGGATTAAGGCGCCCAATATCGATCCAGTTCAGGATCGCTGTGATCAGAGTTTCGGTTGTTCCGGCCATATGCCGATGCAAAGCGCGAATTGTGTGTTCAGTAAAGAGCAGAATGAGGTGCGCCCGCTTGATTCCCCTTGGATTGTGTCAACGTGTTGCGCGAACAGCCTGTAAAACACAGCGTCAGTCCCGGTGTTGCTGTCCCAAGTCAGGGTTTTTGGCCTCCTAACTAACTAAAATGCCATAGCTTAAACCTTTGCTAACTGCACATGACCTAAACCGATAGAGGGTGTGAAAAACAGGTGTGGGTATGGCAGGGCAGTCAAATGTCGCGCCAATCATCATCAAACGAAAGAAGGTCATAAAGGGCGGTGGGCACCACGGTGGGGCGTGGAAAGTTGCCTATGCAGACTTTGTGACGGCTATGATGGCCTTCTTCATGTTGATGTGGTTGTTAAATGCGACAACAGAAAAGCAACGCAAAGGCATTGCGGATTATTTCAATCCGACGATTCCGATCAACCGGGTGTCGGGTGGCGGCACGGGCGCGTTTGGCGGCGATTCTATCTTTTCAGAGGAAACGGTTGCCAAAGCCGGGACCGGCGCTTCGGCACAAAATCCTGCCGAGCAAGACAAAGCCATGGGCAGCACCGGCACCGATGACAGCAAAGAAACTGCCGCCAAACAAGACGTGGCCAACATGGCCGAAGCCGTCTCCAAGGCGCTGATGGCCCGGGGTGGCGAGAGTGCCACGATGGAGCGATTGCTACGTCATGTCATCACGCGGGTATCTGACGAAGGTTTGGTGATAGAGTTATTTGACCTAGAGGATGCGTCTTTGTTCAAAGGTGACACCGCAGAACCGAACGAAGGCACACGGCAAATTGCGCAGCTCTTGTCAAAGGTTTTGGTGATTTCGACCAACCAAATCGCGATTGAAGCGCACGTTCGCAGTTATCCCATTACCTTGATCGATGATCCAACATGGTCGCTTTCGGCTGATCGGGCGCAGGCTTTCAGGGGATTATTGCAAGGTTATGGTATGCAAACCACACGAATAGACCGCGTCACTGGACATTCAAATCGTACGCCCGCTGCGGCCGATCCGACGCTTATTCGGAACAATCGTATCGAAGTAATTTTGCTAAGGACCGATAGATGAGAGTTTAGAAGGTGATCCGTTAGGGTGATCTTAATCGCTGGTGCTGCAGGTTCGACGACATAGGTCGAAGCTTCAGAAAGGCGCACTCCATGACCATATCTTCCTCGCTCAATGCAAGCGTGGCGGGGCTAAATGCCAATGCAAACCGCCTTGCAACGATTGCAGATAACATCGCAAACTCATCAACCTATGGCTACAAACGGGCGACGACCGATTTCCATTCGATGGTGACCCAAGGCAATTCGCGCGTAAATTACTCTGCCGGCGGCGTGCGCACCACGAATATGCGGTTGATTGACGCCCGGGGTCCGCTGATCGGCACATCAAACTCAACTGACATCGCAATTGATGGGCGGGGTTTCTTCGCGGTTTCAAGTCCGGCAGGTTTCAATGCCACTTATGGGACCTATCAGATGGCTCTGATGACAACGGGTTCATTTCGACCAGATTCCGATGGAATCTTACGTTCAGAGTCTGGCCATGTGCTGATGGGGTGGCCCGTCATGCCAGATGGCACCGTTGCGCCGAACGCACGCACTTCGCTGACCGGACTTGAACCGATCAATGTGAACACGAACCAATATGCCGCTAACCCAACGACCAAGTTGACGCTAGGGGTCAATCTTCCGGCAACAGCAACCAAAGCAGGCGCAGCCAGTACCCCGTTTCCGTTGCCGATTGAATACTTTGGAAATCTTGGCAGCACTGAAACGTTGGACATCCAATTTACCCCTACAGTGCCAGCCACAGGCGCATCTAACGCCTGGACGATGGATATCCGGGACAGTGCCTCGGGTGGGGCGTTGGTCGGAAGTTACACTCTGACGTTCGACCAAACCCAAGCCACCGGTGGCAGGCTCTTGTCTGTTGTTCCGATTAGCGGTGGGGCATACAATTCCGCCACAGGTGACATCGCTGTAACTGTGGGCGGCGGCACCATCAATGTAAACGTTGGAATTCCCGGTCAGACGACAGGTTTGACCCAACTTTCTTCAACCTTTGCACCGGTGACCATCACCAAAGATGGATCTTCAGTGGCCAGTTTGGCCTCCGTCGAAATTGATGAACAAGGATTTCTCTACGCGATTTACGATCTTGGCGTATCGCGGAAAATCTATCAAATCCCAGTGGTCGACGTCCCCAATCCGAACGACTTGATCGCATTGAGCAGCCAAACCTACACAGTCTCGCATGATTCCGGCGATTTGTATTTGTGGGACGCAGGCGACGGCCCAGCGGGCACCATTGCAGGGTTTTCGCTAGAAGAATCCGGCACCGACGTTGCTGCGGAATTGACGCAGCTGATCAAAACCCAACGGGCGTATTCCTCGAATGCAAAGGTCATCCAAACCGTCGATGAAATGCTTCAGGAAACCACGAATATCAAGCGATAAGGAATTGAAGTAATGTCCCTTTCTGGCAGCCTTTCATCGGCGCTTTCAGGAATGAATGCCGCCTCCAGAACCGCACAGGTGGTCTCTGCCAACATCGCCAATGCGACGACCCAAGGCTATGCGCGCCGAGAAATCCAAACAGCGTCGCTTGTCTTGGGTGGCGAGGGAAGCGGCGTCCGCATCACCGGCGTTGTCCGTCATGACACACCCGTTTTGACCGCAGACCGACGACTGGCAGATGCCGGATCTGGGAACCGCGGTGCCACGGCGGCATTTTACACGAAACTTGAGTCGATCTTGGGCGCGAGCGAAGATCCGGGCGCGCTGATGAACCGGATCGGCGCGTTTGACACAGCCCTGCTAGAGGCTGCGGCACGACCCGATTCTGATGCGCGCCTTGCCAATGTGCTGCAAACGGCAAAGAATTTGTCCTCTTCTATCTCGAACGCCGCGCGCGACGTTCAAGCGTCCCGAGTCGTTGCGGACCGTGAGATTAGCGCCCAAGTTTCCACTTTGAATGCCGCGCTTGTCCGGGTCGGCGCGTTGAACGAACAGATATTGAACAACAATGCTTCTGGCAGGGATTCTTCGGGTTTGCAGGACCTGCGCCAGCAAACGATTGACAGCATTTCCAAGATTGTCCCGCTTCGAGAGCTCCGTCGTGACGGGGGCGCAATCGCCCTTTATGCTGCAACCGGCGCGCCCTTGGTCGATGGCTTTGTCTCTACGTTTGAATTTCAGCCGACCCCGACAATTGTCGCTGGAATGACCCAGACTTCGGGGGGTGTTGGAGGGCTGAAACTCAATGGGCAGCCTGTTGATACACGTACAGAAACAGGCGCCATCGCCGGCGGCACCTTGGCTGCACAATTCAATATTCGCGACGAACTTGCACCCGAGGCGCAACGAGAGTTGGACGGTTTGGCCCGTGACCTGATAGAGCGTTTTGCCAATCCTACGGTCGATGCAACTCGTGCCCCAGGCGCACCGGGCCTGTTCACCGATCAGCAAACGGCTCTTTTGCCGTCCAAAGAGTTGGGCCTTGCGCAGCGCCTTGTGGTCAATTCAAGAGCAGATCCCGACCTTGGTGGGGCCTATTGGCGCCTGCGTGAAGGGCTGGGCAGTACGACACCGGGTGCAGTCGGCAATTCATCTTTGCTGACGCAACTGAATACCGCGCTGAACACGGCGGTCAATCCTTCTTCGGTCGCTCTGCCGATTGGCGCACGCAGCTTTTCCAGTATCGCAGCCGAGGTCAGATCTGATGCGTCGACCTATCGGGTCAATTTGGAAAACGAAGCAACGTTTCAGTCGGCCCAGTTGGCGGCTTTGACCGAGATGGAAAAGGCGGAAGGTGTTGATACAGATCAGGAAATGCAAACGCTTTTGCAGGTTGAACAGGCATACTCTGCGAATGTCCGTGTCATTCAGGTGGTCAACGACATGATGCAAACCCTTTTGGAGATTTAAGACATGAGCTTGGTTTCCCTTGGCGACATGGCGCAATCCTTCTTGCTGCGGCGACAAAGCATGGCCGCCAAACTTGACATCACACGTCTGTCGACAGAGCTGACAACCGGTCGCACTGCGGACCTGGGGCGCCACCTTTCGGGCGATCTGGTTCCGTTTTCGGCCCTCGACACATCCCTTGCCCGGCTTAAGGGGTTTTCGACAGTTACCAAAGACGCGGGCGTCTATTTGGGCGCAATGCAAGCGACCTTGGGCAGCTTCACCCAGATGGGGGATGATTTGAGCCGAGTTTTGATGTCGGCTGCCTCTGGTCAAACGGCCCTTGGCGTGGACGCTGCTGGGCTAAAGGCCGAGCAAAGCTTTCAAACCGCCGTTTCGATGTTGAATACTCAAGTTGGTGGGCAGACTCTTTTTGCCGGAGACCGGACCCAAGGTACTGCCATAGCAAGCGCAGATGCGATTCTTCAACAGATTGAAGCAGCGATCACTTTATCCGGGGCGGTTTCCGCTCAGGATGTAGAGCTTGCGGTGGCGAATTGGTTCGCCGCACCCGCCGGTTTCGGATTGACTGGGTATCTGGGCGGGCCACCTCTCGCTGTTTTGCAGATCGCGCCGGGTGAGTCGGTCACCCGTGACATAACCGCAGCCGATCCGGCACTGGTCAAGAACTTGCAGGCTTTGGCGACGGCCGCTCTTTTGGGACGCGGACTTTTTGTCGGGCAACCGGCGGCCCGTCAAGACCTTGCGCGTCGGACAGGTGTCGCACTTCTTGAGGGGCAGTCAGATCTCACCTATCTCTCCGCAAGGCTGGGCAATAACGAGGCGCAGGTCGATGAAGCTGCAACGCGCAACGCCGCAGAGGGTGCATCGTTGGAAATGGCGCGCAATGCACTGGTCGCCGTAGATCCCTATGAAACGGCAAGTAAGCTGCAGGAAAGTCAGGCGCAGCTAGAGAAAATTTTCCTGATCACCGCGCGGATGTCCAAGCTAAGTTTGACGGAATACATGTGATGAAGATTTTTTTCACGGCATCACTTTGTCTTTTGCTTGGGTTTCCTTGTGCGGCAGAACCTGTCCGTATCAAAGATCTTGTGGAATTTGACGGGGTTCGCGGCAACGATCTGATGGGCTATGGCCTTGTCGTTGGACTGAACGGCACCGGTGATAGTTTGAAAAACGCTCCGTTTACCGAAGAGATCATGTCAAATCTGCTGGAGCGTCTTGGCGTGAATGTCGCAGGAGAGGAATATCGGCCGAAAAATGTCGCCGCGGTTTTCGTGACGGCAAGCCTGCCGCCCTTTGCCCGCGCGGGGGGCCGAATTGACGTTTCTGTTTCCGCAATCGGAGACGCAAAAAGCCTGCTGGGGGGAACGTTGGTTATGACGCCCATCAGCGGCGCAGATGGCTTGATCTATGCGGTCGCCCAAGGGTCTATCATCGCGGGCGGCATTTCAGCCGAAGGCGACGCCGCACGTGTTGTGCAAGGGGTTCCCACATCTGGGGTCATTCCCACTGGTGCGCGGGTGGAGCGCGAAGTGGAATTTGATTTCACAAAACTCGAAGTCATCCGCCTCGCCCTTAGATCACCTGATTTCAGCACTGCCGCCCTGATAGAGGGGGCGATCAACACGGAACTTAACCGAAAAGCGGCGGTGATGTTGGACGCGGGAACCATTGCGTTGGACCTGCGCCTTGCTAATCAGGGCAGCCCGGCCCGCGTGATCAGCGTGTTGGAAAACCTGCTGATCGAACCGCAGACCCGGGCACGCGTCATTGTCGATCAGCGATCTGGGACGATCGTGATGGGTGAAGATGTTCGGATCAGCAAAGTCGCAATTGCGCAAGGTAACCTTACATTGCGCGTGCAAGAAGCGCCTGTGGTCGTGCAGCCGAATCCCTTCAGTGATGGAGAAACCATTGTTGTTCCAAGGACATCCGCGGAACTGCAAACTGATAAGGGGACAGGACTTGCGGAAGTGAGTGGTGGAACAAGTTTATCAGAGCTGGTGGCTGGGTTGAACACTTTGGGGGTGGCGCCGAATGACATGATCGACATCCTCAAGAGCATCAATGCTGCAGGTGCACTTCATGCAGAATTCATCGTGAACTGAGAGGGGCAGCAATTCGCGCTGCCCTTCGCGCGCAAGATAAACTGATCCTCGTTCAAGTGCCTTTCGACTAAAAATAGCTTCTGACCAACGCGCTTGATATCAGTGTCCAACCGTCGGCAACGGCAAAAAAGGCAAGTTTGAACGGTAAAGAGACGACAGCGGGCGGTACCATCATCATTCCCATTGCCATCAAGATTGCTGAAACGACCAGATCGATGATCAAAAAGGGCAAATAGATCAGAAACCCGATTTCAAAGGCTCTTTGGATTTCAGATAGAATGAAGGACGGGACCAGTAATGAAAGCGGTGCATCGTTCACTTGCGAGAATGTTACCCCTGGCCGAAGTTCTTGCAATGCAGAAAGCGTATCAAGATCAACCCGGTTTGCCATAAAGATTCTAAAGGGTGACAGGACCAACGGAATCGCCGCCTGCAGGTCCAGTTTTCCATTGCTCAACGGCTCTAACCCGTTGACCCAAGCTTCGGTGAACACTGGGTCCATGACGAACCAGGTCAAAAAGAGTGCCAAGCTGATGATCAAAATATTTGGCGGCGATTGTTGCAGGCCAATTGCTTGACGCAAAATTGACAAGACTGTCACGATAAATGGAAAACACGTGAACATGATCGCGAGGCCCGGCACAATGCTGAGCACCGTGATCAAAGCCAAAAGCTGCACCGAGCGGGTGGTGATCGACGCTTGATCGCCCATGTTGATCGAAATCTCTTGGGCTGCCGCCGGTGAGGCATAAATCAGCAAAAAACCGGCAGCAATGATCACCCCCCAACGCATCACAGTCCGCCGCGCAGGTTTGCTACGTCCGTCAGTCGCACGGCGAGTTGCCCGCTCTGTTCGCCCTCAAGTTCTGTCAATTCGCCACGCGCGATCAAACGATCCCCGACGTAGAGTTCCACCAAGTCGTCGACCCGGCGGTCCAGTGGAAGAATGGCATCCTTCGTCAACTTTAGCAGATCTTTGACCAAAGGGCGGGCTTTGCCGACAGAAATGGTGATTTCTATGGGCACCTGTGCAAAGGGATTCGTGTCGCTAAGGTCTTCCACGTTTCAGCTCCTTTCAGGGAGTTCGAAGAAATTCTGCACGGCCAATGAAATCTCAGCGATCGCGCGCTCTAGGTTCACTTCGGTTTCTGTGTCGCCCACGCGCAGAAAGACCTGCCCTTCGCCAAGGCTCGACTCTTCAATGATCTGCAAAGGCAGCCCCGTCGCGTTCTTTAGCATGACCTCGACAGCGACGCGTGCATGCGGGTTTAAAACAAGAGTGATCGGTGCGTCTGCCAGACTTTCGGCAATGGGCATCAGGGTTTCCAGGACCGTGGGCGCGAGCGTATCGCGGGCCAACTCTGGCAAGAGCGAGCCTACCAACGCATTTAAGAGCGGCCTGATCGCCTTCAAAACATGCGTTCTGGCCTCTTGGTAGGTAAAATCAAGTGTTTGGAAATTCCGCGCAAGCTCTGCACTCGCGTGCTTGTGGTCTTGTGTTTGTGCCGCTGCTGCATCGTCCCAGCCAGCTGTGTATCCCTTTTCATAGCTTTCGAGTTTAGCCTCCTCGAGTGCCATCGTATTAAGCACGACCGTCTGACTTCCTTCGCTGTTGGACGTCGGTTGAAAAATTTCCAGCTTGATCGTCATCAGATCCGCTCCTCCTGTGGTTCCATCCAGCCACGGAGAATTTCCAGCGATTCGTCTTGCCGTTCGTCGATCAGGCGCCGCAACCGGGCGACCGGATCCATCTCATTGGTCACAGAGGCGGCCTGAGTTTGCGCGAGGCGAGTTACGGCACGGCCGTCATCAATCTCGCCCGTCAACGCAATTGTTTGTCCGGATCCCGCGTTGGTACCCGGGAGGGCCAGCTGCATGCCCGGCAGGGCCAGTCGTCGCTCGCGCTTGGGCGAAGACATCAAAATTGGCCGAATGACAAAGAGACCCAACACCAATGCAACCACCGAAAGCGTAACCACTTTGATGATCTCCATCAGATTAAGCGTGCCAAATAGGGCGGCGAACACGCCCGTGGGAGGTGCCGCGTCGATAAGAATAATCGGTTGAAAGTTAAGAGACTTCATGGTGAGGACATCTCCACGTGCGGTGTCGAGCCCAGCAGCCGAAGTGACCAGCTCACGCAAAACGACCAACTCTTCTTCGGGGCGAGGGGTCGTCGTTTGGGTGCCGTCAGTCGCGGTCACGGTTTGGCCATCGATCAACACAGCAACCGAAACTCTTTTGATATCGCCCGGTGTCTTCACAACATTGCGCTGAGTTTCCGACACCTCAAAGTTCAGCATTTCACGCGACTTCGAATTCTCGCTTTTGGCTCCTCCCGCACCAGAAGCGGCACCTTCAGGTAAGTTTGACGCGACGGTTACCGCCCCACCTTGGCCTTGATCGCTCCCACTGCTTTGTTCGGTGTCAGAGGAAATTGCCACTCTGCCCTGAGGGTCCAAAAGTCGCTCAGAAATCGTCTCACTTTGACTGACGACATCAACGGACACTTCTACGATGGCTTTTCCTTGGCCAACGCGAGCCTCTAAAAGGCGTTCAATGTTGTGCTTTATTTCCTGCGCCTTGGTATCGGCGACGGCTGACGGACGATTCTCTTCTGCGCCCGACAAAACCAGACCGGTCGATGCGTCGATGACAGTGACATCCTGAGATGCCATTCCAGGCACCGATGCCGCAATTAAGTGACGTACGCCGCGCGCTTGCTCTTCGGTGATGGTTGCGCGCGACGTGACGCTGATGCTGGCAGTGGGTTTGATGTTGCGTTGAAATGGTTCTGACGGAGCTTGGGCGATGTGAACACGAGCAGAGCGGATCTGCGGGCTTGCCATGATCGTACGCGCCAGTTCCCCTTCTTTGGCACGCCAATAGGTGGCGTCAAACATTTGTGACGTCGTACCAAAACCTGAAAGCCCGTCCAACAATTCGTATCCGCTGCCGCCATTTGCAGGCAAGCCTTCGGACGCCAAAGACATGCGCAAACCGTCGCGCGCCGTTTCATCCACATAGATCGAATCACCGCGTACTTCATATCCAACGCCCGCTGTTTCAAGCGCAGCAACCACATCGCCGGCTGCGGAGGATTCGAGTCCGGCATAAAGTAAGGCCATTGTCGGTGTGTTGGCCAAGCGGCTAAGCCCTAAAACCGCGAAAAAAACGGCCACAGTTGCACCAAGTATGATCACTCGCTTGCGCATGTCGAGTGATCGCCAAAGCGAAAGTATGCTCTCCACCGAAGTCTCCAAACTGTTCGGGCTTTCTGCCCCTTGGATCAGCATTGAGCGATCGGTCTTAATAATCGGTTAGTGACCTTCGATCTATGTTTGTTCTTGTAAAAAGACTGGAGCGATACATTGGCAAACACAGAAGTGGCGGGCGAAGTCGCCGAAGAGCCGGCGAAAAAACCTTTAAAGAAGCCTCTCTTGATTGGGCTTTTGCTTGCTTTATTGCTGGGCGGTGGTGGCTTTTACGCCGTCTTTTCAGGAATGATTTTCGGCGCGCACGCGCCCGGTGCGCCAGCAGAAGTGCACGCGGAAGACACACCGCAAGTTGCCTTTGTTCCAGTTGAGCCGATTATCATCAATCTGGGCGGAGGTGGGTCCAAAGAAATCTTGAAATTTTCCTGTCAACTTGAAGTGGTCGCCCAGCATCAAGAAGCTGTTCAACATCTGCTTCCGCGCATCTCGGACGTGATCAACAGTTACTTGCGGGCCGTGGAACCCCAAGTGCTTGAGGATCCCACAGCCTTGGTGCGCATTCGCGCGCATTTGCTGCGCCGCCTCCAGATGGTGACGGGCGAGGGTCAGGTGCGCGATGTCTTGATCACTGAATTTATTCTGAACTAGGGGCGCAAGATGCAGTTTTTCTCAGATTTATTGCTAGCTGCAGGCGCATTCGGGGCCGCCCTGTATTGTTATGTCTTGTCAGCTCGGTTGAAGAAATTCACCACGCTTGAAACCGGAATGGGTGGAGCGATCGCGGTGCTGTCAGCACAAGTCGATGACATGACTCAGGCCTTGGCCAAGGCACAAGGCGCGGCCAGCGTGTCTGTTACGACACTGGAAACACTTACGTTACGGGCCGAAGGGGCATCTGCAAAGCTGGAACTTCTGGTCGCCTCACTGCACGATTTGCCTGAACCTCATGACGCTGCAAGCTTTGGGCCGCGCGAAGAGTCTGATCGCAGCAAGGTGCGCTTTGTGCGCAGACGCAATCCCAGAGACGATTTGGAGGCCGCAGAATGAACCCTTCGCGCCATAAATCTGGAAGAAGTGTTTTGATGCTTTTGGCACTCACACTTGCGTCATCAGGGGCTTTGCGGTTGGGAAATGGGGTTGGTGCGGCCATGGCCAAGTCCAATGAGACTGAAGTTGTCACAGATGAAACGGTCGATCTGGCGCTGTGTCCAGAACCACCTTTGGCGCTTGCACAAGCATTGACCGCGCGTGAACAGAAAGTGCTGGCCCGCGAGGCAGCAGTGGAAGAGCGCTTGGCGGCGATGGACCTTGCTGAAACAGCCATCACGAAAAGACTTGAAGAGATGGCAAAATCTGAATCAGAACTGAAAGCTACTTTGGCACTTGCGGATGGCGCTGCAGAAAACGACCTTGCGCAACTGACGTCTGTTTATGAGGCGATGAAGCCTGCTGACGCTGTAAAACTCTTTGGCGCAATGGCACCCGAATTCGCAGCGGGTTTTCTGGGGCGCATGTCACCAGCCGCTGCTGCCGCGATTCTCGCGGGCATCGAACCAAAACAAGGCTACGAAATTTCCGCACTTTTGGCGGGAAGAAATGCGCTCGCTCCTACAGAATGATCGCAGGTTCTTAACCTAATTCAATGACAGTGCCAGTAGTGACAGTTTTAGGGGAAGCATGATGTTCGGAGTAATCGGTATTGTCGTGATCCTCGTCATGGTTTTTGGCGGGTTTGTCCTTCATGGCGGCAACTTGGGCCCTGTTTTTGCGGCCATGCCGTTTGAAATGATCATGATTGGCGGCGCGGCTATCGGGGCATTTTTGATATCGAACGACTTTGCTGCGGTCAAACAGACCGTCAAGGATATCGGGAAAGTGTTTAAGGGGCCAAAATGGAAACCCAACGACTATCGGGATTTATTGTGTCTGTTGTTCGAACTGATCAGGATTGCGCGATCAAACCCGGTCACGCTTGAAGAACACATAGAAAACCCTGAAAGCTCTTCGATTTTTTCTCGTTACCCTCGCATTCAACACGATCATGAAACAGTTGATCTGATTTGCGATACTTTTCGGGCTGCGTCGATGAATTACGATGACCCGCATCAAGTCGAAGAGGTGCTGGACAAGCGGATGGAGGCCGCCCAAACCCATGCGCTTCATTCGAGCCATGCCTTGCAATCGATTGCCGATGCTCTTCCCGCGCTCGGTATTGTTGCGGCGGTTTTGGGGATCATCAAAACCATGGGATCCTTGGATCAACCTCCTGAAATATTGGGGAAAATGATCGGATCCGCCTTGGTGGGCACGTTTTTGGGGGTTTTTCTTGCCTATGGGCTGATGGGTCCGTTTTCGACAAGGGTGAAGGCTGTTGTTGATGAGGATGGTCATTTTTATCAATTGGTTCGTGAAGTTCTGGTGGCCAACCTATACCGACATCCACCGAATATTTGCATTGAAGTTGGACGTCAAAACACGCCGCACCACGTACGTCCAACATTCGCGAATCTGGAAGAGGCTTTGCGCGGTCTTAAGCAGGAAGCAGCATGATCCGTCTCCTCTTGGTCCTTATGACAATTGCCATGCCGGCTTTTGGTGATCTTCGTAAAGTTAGTGCTGGCGATCACGATGGTTTCACCCGACTGGTTGTAGAGTTTAACCAAAGGGTGGATTGGCAGTTTGGCCGCACGGCTGATGGCTATGAATTGCGCACCAGCGGCAAGGCTAACCCCTACGATCTGTCCAAAGTGTTTGATATCATAGGAAAAACGCGATTGGCTGCCGTTTGGGCAGATCCGCGGACAGGGAATTTGCGGATAGGTATCGCTTGCGCCTGCTTTGCCATTCCCTTTGAATTTCGCCCGGGAATTGTTGTTATTGATCTGAAGCAAGGCAAACCACCGGCGGGGTCATCGTTCGAATTTGAACTGCCGGCCTTGTCCGTTGATCCTGAAAAGGCTGCGCCGCCCGTCAAGCCAGTGCCAAGGCCCGAACCTGTCGATCCGGCGATGTCCTATAATTGGTTGCGGCCGCAACCTCTGCCCGTTGACGACCTCCATCAGCCAAAGCCCCTTGATGAGAAGGCAAAAAGCGAAGTAACGGATCTTTCGCTACCCCCCCTGTCCTTGGAGATCTTGCAAGATAGCGTGCTGTTTGCGCTTGCGACAGGTGCCGCAAAAGGCGTTGTTGAACTTGAAATGCCGCGCGACTCTGCTCCACGTGTTCCGCAGGGGCCATTGAAATCTGCGCGGGTCGCCTTTGGCAGCATGCCGGGGTCACTTCAACGCTATGCTGATCCGGTGATTGACGAACAAAGGCCGCTTGAGACTTGCCAACCGCCGGAAACGCTCAGCATCTATGAATGGGGTAACGACACTGCATTTGCAGAGCAACTCGCGATAGCAGGTTCTGGTTTGACAGGTGAGTTTGACAAACCCGATCCGGTCACTGTTGAAAAATACGTTCGCTTGCAGATTTTCGGCGGCTTTGGTGCCGAAGCACGCGCAGTTTTGCAAGCATTTCCTGATCTTGTCGAAGGCGCTGATGTTCTTGAGAGCCTAAGTTATCTTGTGGACGCAGAGCCTGAAAATGCGACCTATTTTGACGGTATGATCACCTGCGCTGGTCCCGCTGCGCTTTGGGCCTTGTTACAAACACCTCATTTGCCAGTCGGGACCCCAATAGACCAAGAGGCCGCGCTGACGGCGTTCTCTGCTCTGCCCAAACACTTACGCCGATTGCTGGGTGAGGCTTTGGTTGAAAGATTCACTGTGTTGAAACTGCCAGCCCCCGCGCAAGCTGTCCGGGATGCCACAGAACGAGGCCGCAAACCGATGGAAGGTAAAACCGACCTGGCCGCGGCCGAATGGGCATTGGCGAATGGAAAACCCGCTGATGCGACAAAAATGCTGGAAGAAATCATGAAAAACCCCGGACCAGAGGCCGCAAGGGCGCTGATCGCATGGGTTGATGCGCAGACAGCGCAGCTCTTGCCTGTCGACGAGACTACGGTTTTGGCGCTTGAAGCCTTTGGCGCGGAGCTTGCAGGCCAACCCCAAGAACAAGACCTGAAACGGGCGAAGGTCTTTGCCCAAGCCGGTTCTGGGAGGTTCACGCTTGCGTTGGCTGGGGCAAATGAGGGAGCAGATCAAAGCAGGGTTTGGGCTCTTTTGGCGCAAAATGGCACAGATTCCGCGATTTTGGAAGACACTCTTGGTATGTGGATTGAAGCATCACCGATGATGACCGATCAGACAGCCCAAAAGCTGGCCGAGCGCCTTCTGGGCCTCGGTTTTCCCCAAGCTGCGCGGGACTATCTTTCGCAAACTGACAAACCAGATCCCCTTCTGGGCGCCCGGATTGAACTGGCAAACCTTGATTCACAGGCGGCGTTAATGGCGCTTGGTACGCTCAAAAGTATAGATGCGATGACCTTGCGCGCTCAAGCGACGGAACTGATGGGCAGAACGGAAGAGGCGCGGCGTTTGTACGAAGAAAATGATCTTGCAGACCAATCAGCGCGCCTCAGCAAGACCGCCAGAGACTGGGACCGGGTTGCCAAAGATACTACAGGGCCATGGGGCCCGGTCGCGCTGTCAGTTGTGAAAGCGGAGGGAGATGTTGCCGCGGGCACATTGTCTCGCGCGGCACGAAGGGTGGAATTATCGGCACAACTGCGCAACGAGGTCCAAGCATTGCTTGACGCTACAAAGGTGAATTGACGCGCATTGCCTCTGCGCCTGTAAATGCACGACTGTCTTTGCCCGTACGTGCCGCAAACGGCAATCATTTTGCTAAATCTGCGCAAGAATTTGGGCTTGGTTACCATTCCGAAACGACTCGGTCGTTAGCATCAAAACCAAGTGGTCAAAGCATCAAGAGAATTGGGTGAAACCTAAATGTCCATTTCACAGACATGGCAAACGATGCTTGCGGTAACCGTCTTTGCGGTGTGGTCGACCATGGCCTTTGCTTTGGATCCGCGCGAGGCTTGCTTTGCCGCGGCGAAGGTCGCGGCTGCAGAGACGTCTGTCCCGCTGCGCATTTTGACTGCGGTCTATTCGGTTGAAACGGGGGCACAACGCGAGGCACAGTTTTCTGGCTGGCCCTGGTCGCTCAACATTGCCGGGGTCGGACACCGCTTCGATACGAAAGAGCAGGCGGAAGCATTTGTTGAGGCCGCCCTGAATGCCGGCAAGCGCAACATCGATATCGGGTGTTTTCAAATCAATATTCGCTGGCACAGCCGGAACTTCAGATCCTTGACCGAAATGTTTGACCCAACGATCAACGCGAGATATGCCGCGCTGTATTTGTTAGACCTTTTTGCACAACATGGTGATTGGAAAATCGCTGTCGGAGCCTACCATTCGAATGACCCGGCCCGTGCAGAACTTTATGTTCAGAAAGTAGAGGAGCAACTGTACCGGCTGGTCGGCGACGCCTCCGGCGCCAACCGGCCGCAGAACTTATATATCCCAAGCCAAAATAACTTCCCACTGTTTCAAGGCAGTTCAAGCGCCTCTGCGGGTTCGACCTTTCCCTTGCTTGCACCGAACCAACCTTTGATCGTGGTGCGCTAGTCATGTCCGCAATCGCACAGCAGACCAAAGGCTATTCCAAACCGACCGTCTTCTTGGCGTTCGGACTGATGGCCATCATCGCTATGATGATATTGCCAGTGCCGTCTTGGGTGCTGGACTTGGGTTTGGCTTTGTCGTTTGCACTTGCAATCTTGATGTTGACGGTGACCCTTT